>NZ_BAACAP010000251.1:0-192757 GCF_045865695.1 Scytonema hankhaensis NUACC26 | reverse complement strand
CTACGTGAAATTTGCTGAACCTAATATCTATGGTCATCTGTTGGGTTTCGTTCCTCAACCCAACCTACGTGAAATTTGCTGAACCTAATATCTATGGTCATCTGTTGGGTTTCGTTCCTCAACCCAACCTACGTGAAATTTGCTGAACCTAATATCTATGGTCATCTGTTGGGTTTCGTTCCTCAACCCAACCTACGTGAAATTTGCTGAACCTAATATCTATGGTCATCTGTTGGGTTTCGTTCCTCAACCCAACCTACGTGAAATTTGCTGAACCTAATATCTATGGTCATCTGTTGGGTTTCGTTCCTCAACCCAACCTACGTGAAATTTGCTGAACCTAATATCTATGGTCATCTGTTGGGTTTCGTTCCTCAACCCAACCTACGTGAAATTTGCTGAACCTAATATCTATGGTCATCTGTTGGGTTTCGTTCCTCAACCCAACCTACGTGAAATTTTCTCTAAATAAATCTCAAACAACAAAACTTCATCCTAAAAACTAGGTTTTTACGTAAGTTCTATTTTCAGTATTCTTCTCAATTGACTTGTACTAAAACAAACTTGATAATTTTTAAATCATTATTAAAATATAACCCTAAGACAAAAAATGCAATATCGTAGAGTCAAAGTAGATGGAGGTACATACTTTTTTACTATAGTGACTCACAACAGACGCAAGTTTTTATGTGAACCAAGTAATATTTCTCTATTAAGAGATGCGTTTCGATACGTGCTAGAGCAACATCCTTTTAAAATTGAAGCGATCGCTATATTACCCGAGCACATACACTGTATTTGGACACTACCTGAAGGAGATTGTGACTATTCTACACGCTGGCGTTTAGTCAAAAGTTATTTTAGTCATCGCTGTGCAAGTATTTATCGCGGTGAAATATCCACATCTAGAAAAAAGAAGCAGGAGCAGGCGATTTGGCAACGTCGCTTTTGGGAACATCAAATACGAGATGAAAAAGACTTTATTAATCATCTGGAGTACATTCATTATAATCCTGTGAAGCATGGATTAGTGGTAGCACCCAAGGATTGGGAATATTCTAGTTTTCACCGTTACGTTCGGCAGGGAATTTATACCATAAACTGGAGAGCAAACAGCAATGGAAGTCATGAGCAATATTACTTACAATAGGACTCGGATAAGGCATAAATGTTCAACCATGTGTGTTGGGTATATAATAATTTGTCAATCAAATTCGAGATTGACGAGGTAGGTTGGGTTGAGGAACGAAACCCAACATTTTGACAACATTGTTGGGTAACGCTATCGCCTCAACCCAACAAACACGAGTATTCTTGACCGAGCAGTATTGGGTCAGGGGTGATTACCTACCGTGAAGAACGAATACGAATCATTTCAGTAAAGCGTGCTCTTGTTTCAGAGACTCCAATTGAAACCCATGTAGGTGGTGAATCCAGTCCTGTAAGCGGGTTTCCCACGCCCAGGGAACTGGTGAACCCGGAGGGGGTTTTGTCTGTATAGCCGCGATTTCAAGCGCTCGGTATTTATTCCAAATTGGGATGCTCCCACGCTCTGAGTATTTTCTTGTTCTTGAGTCTAAACTCCAGATGCTAGAAATTTACCTAAATTTTCTTTACGCCACTTAGCATCAGCTTTGCGGTTTGTTCGCAATTCCAAAACCCGAATTCCCTGCATCGGTAATGGATTTAATTTTTCCTGTAATTCTTTCCAAGAACTTATCAATTCATATTTGACATTATAAGTAGCACACAACTGAGTAAAATCAATATCTTGAGGCGTGGCAAAAAATTCTTCAAACGGTGGTTCAAATTGAGCTATGGGTAACATCTCAAAAATACCGCCTCCATTATTGTTAATCAACACAATTGTTAAATGCCCGACAAATTTATTTCTAATTAAAAATCCATTGGTGTCGTGTAGTAGAGCTAAATCCCCTGTCAACATCACACTACTTTGCTGGCGATGGGCAATTCCTAAAGCAGTGGATAATGTACCATCAATACCATTTGCACCTCGGTTGAAGAAGGGTTGCAAGTCTAGAGAATTTGGTTGCCAAAAAAATTCAACATCCCGTACTGGCATACTATTAGCAATAAATATGGGCGTTTTTGGTGGTAAGGTTTGAGAAAGCAACCAAGCTGTTTTTCCCTCAAATAAATCCTCCATTTCTGATAAAGTTCGATTGACTTCTTCTCTAACTTTTGCTTCTGCTGTTAACCACATTTCAAGATAAGAAAACGAGGAGGATGACGAGAAATGCCCTTCTCTCCCACTTCCTAATTCCTCAACACCAATCCGCACGTGAATTGTTCTACCGTGCAAGGGGTCAAGATTACGATCGCTTGGATCGATAATCCATCTCTGCCCGGACGTATCGGTTAACCAATTGCGTAACTCCTTACTTGTAGGCATTTCACCAATTTGAATGACTACTTCAGGTGCTAGCTGTTTTGCTAGAGAGCGATCGCGTAAAATCAAGTCATAGGTAGAAATAATGTTAGGGTTTAAATCGGCATGGTTTCTGACTGGAGATAGCCCCTCTGCTAAAACTGGGAATTTTAAGATTTTAGAAAGGTGGGCGATTGCATGACAGTATTCTCGTGGTTTTTGCGGCTGAGCAACACCAGCAATAATGATTCCTTTACTGGAGTTGAGCCATTCGTCGGGATAGAAGTCCCGGCGGTAAGTGGTATTTGAAGTTAGAAGCTGGGTTGGTATGTGAGTAAAAAAGTGTTCTGGTTGAAATTGGGACTGTAAAAATTCTAGGGATGTTGAGTGTAATGTTTCTACTTCCCGAACAGGTGCAAGAGGATCTCGGAAGGGTACATTCAGGTGTACAGATCCGGGTACGGGATGAAGAGTTTTTTCCCACGCCTGAATAATTGTTTGTCGTAAGTAGGCTAACATTCCCATATCTGGAGAAGGTATAGCTAATTCTGCTTGCCAGTTTGGGTAAGTGCCGTATAATTTCAACTGGTCTACAGTTTGCCCTGAATGGCAATTTCTTAACTCTGGTGGTCTGTCGGCAGTTAGTAACAACAACGGTACGCAACTTTCTTTTGCTTCAATGACAGCAGGATAAAAATTTGCTCCTGCCGTTCCTGATGTACAAACAATGGCTGCAGGAACTCCTGTTGCTTTGGCTCGTCCTAGAGCAAAAAAAGCAGCAGAACGTTCATCCAGAATAGAAATAACTTCAAGATGAGGGGATTGTTGGGCAAAGGCGACTGCTAGGGGTGTGGAACGAGAACCCGGACAAATAACAACACAGGCTAATCCCAATCGCTTCAATGTTTCAGCAACAATTGATGCCCATACAGAGTTAATGTTTCTAAAATCTATTGTCATTGTGTTGAGGTTGGGGACTGGGGACTGGGGACTGGGGACTGGGGACTGGGAACTGGGCAATGGGGACTGGGAAATTAATTGCCAATTCCCAATCGCCAATCCCCAATCGCTTCTTCTATAAATGTGAGATGATAATCTAATGTTTGTTATCAAGGGTACATTATTACTTAATATGGATTGCATTCATCTCACAGGAATTCGTAGTTATGGCTACACGGGTTACTTACCCGAAGAACAAATTTTAGGACAATGGTTTGAGGTGGATGTGAAGTTATGGCTGGATCTCTCAAGCTCGGGTGAAACTGATGCTATAGAAGACACCGTAGATTACCGCAGTATTATCAGTTTAGTACAAGATAGTGTGAAGACATCAAAGTTTGCTTTGGTGGAACGATTAACAGCGTCGATTGCTGATTCTATTTTGGCGTTGAGCGATCGCGTGACGCAAGTTCAAGTCATTTTAAGTAAACCTGCAGCACCTATTCCAGACTTTAGTGGCAAAATTAGCATCGATATAATTAAAAAAAGATGAAGAATCGAACACTATGACTCCATCTCTATTAATAACTTTGAAATATATTTTCTTTAATTAAGATACCTTTTATACTTATAAATAGTTAGATGATAACATTTTGTTGAACTAACTGTATCTTCAATTCACTCATGATATCCAAATACTCTCTTAAGTACATTAAGAGCAGTTACTTAAACCGGACAAGTTTATAAATTCTCAAAAAAAGTCCTCAGATATTAAGTATTCGATAAAGTAGTGTTCGCAGTGATTTTGAAGATTTATGATTGTAGGATCGCTCAATTGACATTGAGTGAATTGCCGTTCGTAACATCTGAATTTTAGCCAACGGATTATCTTAGCATGTGCAGCCCTAAAATCCTAGTTATTGAGGATAAAGAAACTTTTACATTTACTCTTAGACAAAAGTTACAAGAATTGGGATACACGGTTTCAGAAATTACTAATTCAGAAGAAGAGGTACTGAAAACAAGAGAGCTTTATATTGCGATTGAAATGGCTCTTCATAAACATTATGCTGAAACAACTTTGCAGGTAGAACAGCAAAAGTTCACAGCCATTTTAAAAAGCATGGGTTGTGCTGTTATTATTACTGATATTCATGGTTGTGTCCAAATGATGAATCCACTAGCAGAAGTACTGACTGCTTGCGATCGACATGAAGTCACTAACAACGAATTAGCAAACATTTTAAGTTTTGCTGATAAAGAGATAAAGGAAGAAATAGAGAGTTTAACAAAACAAGTTTTACAAGAAGGTATATCTGTTAACCTATCAAAAAATTGTATACTCTGTGCGAAAGACGGTAGAGAACTTCATCTTGAAGGGAGTGTATCGCCTATTCACGATAATAATGGTCATATCAAAGGTGCTGTTTTAGTTTTTCAAGATATTACTCAACGCAAACAGGTAGAAGCAGAACTGGTTCGCAATGCTTTTTACGATCTACTCACGGGATTAGCAAATCGGGCTTTATTTCTTGAACGATTGAAACAGGCATTTGAACGAAGTCAGAGAAGTAACAATTATCAATTTGCTGTGTTATTTTTAGACTTAGATGGTTTCAAAACAATCAATGACAACTTTGGACATTGTGTTGGCGATCGGTTATTAATGGAAACAGCCCGACGTTTGGAGTCTTGCGTGCGTGGTTGCGATACAGTAGGACGATTTGGTGGTGATGAGTTTGTTGTCCTTGTAGAAGATATTAAAGATGTTACTGATGCTATTCATGTTGCTCAACGCATACAAAGCTCTTCAAAACTACCAGTTACCATCAACTCTCAACAACTTTTTGTTGGCGTGAGTATCGGTATTGCTTTAAATTGTTTTCCTTATAAAGACCCTTCTAGTTTGCTGAGAGATGCTGATATCGCTATGTACCGTGCAAAAGCTCAGGGAAAAGGTCGATATGCTGTGTTTAATTTCCCGCAATTAAATAGATAGGTACTAATAAACAGAAATATAACACAAAATGTAAATATATCTGAAACTTTTACTAATGACAAGTGACAAATGACAAATAATAAATGACAATCCTGACTAGTTATCTTTAATTCTACCAACCACTTAACGATTAAGCTGTAAAAATGTTTGTAATGCTTCTTGCACATCACTTTGTTGGAGATAAGTCTCCGTCGCTTCAATTAAATTACTGATATTTTCTTTACTAACATCATCAAGATCGTCACTCAACCGCTTACCAGTTAAATGTCGATCCAGTTTGAACTGCAACCGTAAAAAACGATTTTGAATAACTTGATAGGTGATGTATTCATAAACGTCTGATGTTGCATCAAACAAAACATTAACAAGTGGTTGCGCCCATTGTAAGATACCCCATCGGCGAGCAGATTCAAACGGAATGATTCGCGTAGCATCACCTGTTCCTAAAGAGAGAACCGTAATTTCATCTAGTGAATGACCTAACCTTAAAGCTTCAGCAACAGCACAACTCGATGGATTATTTGCTGCTACACCACCATCAATAGCAGAGTAAATAGTTTGGATTGAATAGGTAGAGGTGTTATCAGGTATAACATTCCAAGGTATATTTAGAAATGCTGTCTTTGTCACTCCTCTATATTGTTCTATAATACGAGATTGACCTTCTCCCATACCATCAGTAATTCTCAAAATTTGCTTGTTATATAAGCCTTCTGTTGAAGATACATCCCGATTAAAAACAAGACTTTGTAAATCTCCTTGTTGAACTTTGCCATATATATTTTTTTCAAGTTTATATGCTGGAAAATAAGTTGGTGCTGATGCTGAACATACACAAACTTCCCATAAAGGGACATTACCATAACCTTTGTCTTGTCGCCAACTTTTAAAAATAATTGGTTCTCGTTCAATCGTGTCATAGGATACTATCAACAGTAACGGTGAGCGAACATCAAAAAGTCTGGTATCTTCAAAAACTTCTTTCAAGACTTCAATCAAGCCTGTATTGGAAAATTTAGGTGCAGATAAACCATATTTGAGTAGTAATGGAATTCTTTTTAGTGAAAACAAACTTCGGTAAGGAAATATTTTTGGGCTTTTATACCTATACATATCAATAATATCTTCACTTTTGAGACCTTTGGCAATTGCTGCTGCTAAAATTGAGCCTGTAGAAGTTCCAGCAATTAAGTGAAAGTACTCATTTAAGGGTTGAGAAATCTGCTTCTCAATTGACGCAAGCATCGTTGCTGCGACAATTCCTCGAATTCCGCCTCCATCTAAGCTTAAAATCCGAAAAGGCATACTTTTTTTCCCTTGTTAACTACACATAATATAGTAATACTAAATCATTTATGAGAAATAATATCCCCGACTTCTTTGAGAAGTCGGAAATATTGGTCTTTTAATTTATTTTAAAAAATCTTATAGTTTATTTACTATTTCTAGCAATATATAAAGATAACAAGAATCTTTAAAAAATCAATTTAGTATCTAATTGATAGAGTAGAAACTAACATCTAAATATGGAAAAGACAGAAAAACAAAAAATGCTTTCTGGTGAGCTATATCTTGCTACAGAAATAGAACTTTTGAACGAGAGAAAAATGGCAAGTCGGTTGCTGAGAACGTATAATTCAACAACGGAAGAACAACGGGAAGAGCGATCGCAAATCTTGCAAGAATTATTCGGTGAAATAGGGCAAGGAACATATATCACGCCACCATTTTACTGTGATTATGGTAAAAACATTTATGCAGGAGACGGACTGTATATGAATGTTGGTTGTGTCATTTTAGACTGCAATACAGTTCATATAGGTAACAATGTTTTATTTGCGCCATACGTTCAAATTTATACAGCACATCATCCAGTAGAACCAGAAATTCGGCTTTCAGGCAAGGAACTAGCATCTCCAATTAGAATCGGTAACAACGTTTGGATTGGAGGTAATGCCATTGTTTGTCCCGGTGTGACTATTGGTGATAATACTACTATTGGCGCGGGGAGTGTAGTAACAAAAGATATACCTGCCAATGTTGTTGCTGTTGGCAATCCTTGTAGAGTCATAAGGCAGTTATCTTGATTGTGCTAGCTTACCTACTGACACTTTACAGACTATTTAGCTTATACTTGTGGATTCGCGCATAATATGAAATTTGGACATTTTAAAAATGAGCGCTTGTCTTCAGTACGCCGCGCTTACACTGCAACTTTTGTAAACTATGAGCATTATCGTCCTTGGTAGCATCAATATAGACCTAGTAGCAACAGTACCTCGGTTACCAGTTGCAGGAGAAACGCTGTTGGGACAGGATTTTTTTAAAGTACCTGGTGGTAAAGGCGCAAATCAAGCAGTTGCATTAGCAAGATTGGGAATTCCGACTCATATGATAGGGCGTGTAGGTGGAGACAGTTTTGCTGAGGAACTCGTTAGTAGTTTGCAAGAATCTAGAGTGAAAACTGAGAATATATTTGTTGATGAAACGGTAAGTTCTGGAGTTGCTCTAATTGCTGTAGATTTGAAAGGTGAAAATCAAATTATTGTTACTCCTGGTGCGAACGGACAGGTAAATGAGGAAGATATAAAACGGTTATCACACGTGTTACCGGAAGCCACAACACTGCTTTTACAATTTGAAATTCCCATACCTACCGTTGTTTTAGCCGCCCAAGCAGCACAAGCGGCGGGAGTGACGGTAATACTCGATCCAGCACCTGCAAACAAAGAAATGCCAAAAGAACTTTACCCATTGGTAGATATTATTACACCCAATGAAGTTGAAGCAGAACAACTTGTGGGTTTTCCCGTGGATGGAGAAGACTCAGCACGAGAAGCAGCGACAGTGTTGAGACAGTGGGGAGTCAAAAATGCCATTGTAAAACTCGGTGCTAAGGGCGTTGTTTGTGCAACAGCAGAAGAAACCTTCTTTGTACCTGCATTTCCAGTTCGTACCGTTGACACAACTGCTGCAGGGGATGCATTTAATGGTGGTTTAGCCGCAGCACTTCACGAAGGATTGTCATTACATCAAGCAGTGGTTTGGGGTGCAGCTGCAGGTGCAATAACTGCAACAAAACTGGGCGCACAAGCTTCTCTTCCCGATAAAATAACATTTGATAATTTTATTAACAGTAACCAGTAATCAGTGACCAGTGACCAGTGACCAGTGACCAGTTATGATTACTGATTACTGATTACTGGTCACTGATTATGTTCGTATTAATGGATCATGATGGTGGTGTAGATGATTATTTAGCAACGATGTTGCTTATGACAATGCATAACGTGCAGCCTCTTGGTATCGTTGTTACTCCAGCCGATTGCTACGCGGAACCAGCTGTTAGTGCTACACGTAAAATTCTAGATCTTATGGGATGCGATCGCGTTCCCGTTGCTGAAAGTACTGTACGCGGTATTAATCCCTTCCCTCGTCTCTACCGCCGCGATTCATTTATTGTTGACCATTTTCCAATTCTCAATCAAAATGATACTATTCGCACACCCTTACTAACAGAACCCGGTCAAGATTTTACGATCCGGGTGTTACGAGAGTCGCCAGAACCAGTCACTTTAATGGTTACTGGACCTCTAACTAATGTAGCTCATGCACTCGATACAGCACCAGAAGTGGAGGCGAAAATTCAACGCATTGTCTGGATGGGAGGGGCGTTGAATGTTTCAGGTAATGTAGAAAAAAATTGGGAACCGGGACAAGATGGTTCGGCAGAATGGAATGCCTACTGGGACCCGATTTCAGTTGCAAGAGTGTGGCGATCGCAAATCGAAATTATCGTGTGTCCCTTAGATCTGACCAACAACGTACCTGTAACATCAGATCTAGTGTACAAGATGGGGAAACAAAGAAAATATCCTGTATCTGATTTAGCGGGACAATGTTATGCACTCGTCATTCCCCAAGATTATTATTTTTGGGATGTGCTAGCCACAGCTTACCTAGCTCATCCAGAATTTTACGAACTCCGGGAGTGGGAAACAGAAATTGTCACGCACGGTCTCAGCCAAGGACGTACTAAGATAGTCCCTGGAGGTCGTAAGATTTACGCCATGGATAAAGTAGATAAAGAAGCTTTCTACTCTTATATTCTGCAACAGTGGGCGAGATGAATTTTGAACCGCAGCCTGTAGCAGATGCACGCAGATAATTGTCCGCGTGCATCTGCTACAGGCTGCGGTTAATATTTCAAAAAATTCAATCCCAAGCACAAAGCTGCAACAGTTCCTGCAACACAAATTTCTCCAATGAGAATTTTTTCCCTAACTGATTCCACGGGAATCAAAAGAACTTCAATTTCTTCTGTAATATCTAAACTTTGGTCACTCACTTTTGTGACATTCTCTGCTATATACAAATGTATTTGATTGGTATCTTTACTTGGTTTGTCATAAATTGTTGAAATTTTTGTGATATGTTGGGCAAGATAACCTGTTTCTTCTTGCAGTTCTCTAATGGCTGCTGTTTCAGCACTTTCTTGTTCTGGATCGAAACTTCCTGCTGGAAGTTCAATGAAAAACTCACCCACTGCATGCCTGTATTGACGGACAAAAATAATTTCCCTGTTGCAAGTAATGGGTAATATTAAAGCAACATCCTGTTTCAGATTAACAAAATAATCGTCTATAATTTTACCGTTAGGTAACTGTAGTTTATCTCGCCTGACTTTACACCAGTAATGGTCTAAAATCATTGTTGAGTTCAGAATCTTCCATTTTTGTAAATTGGTCATGGATATAAGGTCGAGGATGAAAGAAAGATAAAACATCAAATATTTTATACTTTATTCTGTACATAAAATGAAGTAGCTATGCGGAAATAAAAAGAACTACATTAGAAAATATAAATACGTCTGAAATCCTTACCAATGACAAATGACAAACGACAAATGACGTTCCTGACTAGTTAACTGTAATTGTGCTGACTTATTTATGCAGATAGAAGTAGAGACATTCACTGTAAACAAGCGCTTTCCTTTGACCATCAGTCGCGGTACGACGGCAAAGACAACAAATGTATGGGTAAAGATTTCCCATGATGGTATAGAAGGATGGGGTGAAGCATCACCTTTTGGCGTGGGGACTTCTCCACAGTCAACAGAGATAATTCAGAATGCTCTACTGCAAAGCTTGCCTATTTTACAACAATTTAGCCCACTCCAAAAACAGGCAATTGATGTTGTGTTGAATAAATCTCATATTCCTTCATCTGCCAAAGCAGGCTTAGATATAGCCCTCCATGATTGGTTGGGCAAATATGTAGAACTGCCTTTATGGCAATTGTGGGGGCTAGAACTCAAATCTATTGTACCTACATCAGTGACTATTGGTATTAACTCTCCCGAAGGAGCAAGAGCTAGGGCGCGAGATTGGTTACAATTTACCGATGTCCGCGTTTTTAAGGTAAAGTTGGGGAGTCCGGATGGGATTGCGGCAGATCGAAAGATGTTATTAGCAGTGCGAGAAGAAGCACTAGATCGAGAATTGTATGTTGATGCGAATGGGGGTTGGAGTTTGGAAGATGCGATACAAATGTGCAATTGGCTTGCTGATGTGGGTATAAAGTATGTAGAGCAACCACTAAAGAAAGGGCAGGAAGAAAAGTTAGGCAGTCTCAAGAAGCAAACTTCTCTACCTATCTTTGTTGATGAAAGTTGTTTCACGAGTTCGGATATTCCTAAATTAGCAAACTACGTAGATGGAATTAATATCAAATTGATGAAATCTGGAGGATTGACAGAAGCAATGCGGATGGTACACACAGCACGGGCGCATGGGTTGCAAGTGATGTTTGGTTGCTATTCCGACAGTACGCTAGCCAATACAGCAGCGCTACAGCTTGCTCCACTAGCTGACTATCTAGATTTAGATAGCCATCTCAATCTTATAGATGACCCCTTCACAGGTGCAATCTTGCAACAGGGGAGAGTGTTACCAAACTATTTACCAGGGTTGGGGGTACAACGCAGTGCGTCTGGCGCTTAATCAAAGAATCGCAATTCTATTGCATGAAGGAATCCAAGGACGGCATGGCAAAACGGGGCTTGCACTTTTACGTTATAGTGAAGCTTCGATAGTAGCAGCAATTGACCGCGAATGTGCGGGTAAATCTCTATTAGAGTTAACGGGTATCAAACGCGATGTCCCGATAGTCTCATCTGTTGCTGAATCACTGACTTACAAACCACAAGTTTTGGTTATCGGTATCGCTCCTGGAGGAGGTACTGTACCGGATGATTATTGGCATGAAATCAAAGATGCTGTCATGGCTGGAATGTCGATAGTAAACGGTTTGCATACACCCCTATCAACAATGACAGAGTTAAAGGCATTGCTAAAACCGGGACAAGTCATCTGGGATGTACGCAAAGAACCGCCTAATCTGGGTGTAGCTTCTGGAATAGCAAGAACTTTACCCTGTCGCCGAGTGTTGACTGTGGGAACGGATATGTCAGTGGGTAAGATGTCAACAAGTTTGGAGTTAAACTGGGCGTCGCGATTGCGAGGTTTGCGCTCTAAATTTTTGGCGACAGGGCAAACAGGTTTAATGTTGGAAGGAGATGGCATACCGCTAGATGCTGTAAGAGTGGACTATGCGGCTGGTGCGGTGGAACAAATGGTTGTGCGTTATGGGAAAAATTACGACATTTTATATATTGAAGGACAAGGTTCGCTACTGCACCCCGGTTCTACAGCAACTCTGCCCTTGATGCGCGGTTCGCAACCAACACAAATGATACTCGTACATCGTGCGGGACAAACTGAGGTATCTAGTGGTGGCGTGTTTATTCCTCCTCTATCTGAAGTTGTTCGGTTATATGAAGCTGTCGCCCGTGCTGGAGGTGCTTTTGCACCCGTACCCGTTGCAGGGATTTCTCTGAATACTCGGCATTTGGATGAGTCAGAGGCTAAGAGTGCGATCGCATCTGTGGAAGCAGAAACTCATCTTCCCTGTACAGATCCCGTTCGTTTTGGTGCTGCTAAGTTGTTAGATGCTGTGTTAAAGGCATAGAAATGACAGCAGACCCACTCTTTTATGAAATCTTCAAAGAAATTCCGGAGTTATTTTTTGAATTAGGGACTTCCAAGAAATAATACTAATCCCCTATTATAAATTATCCATCTTGTGGGACGGGCGTCCCGCCCGTCTCCTAGTTAATAGCAGGCTAGAAGCCCGCATCACAAGAAATTTTTGGAGATTTAAAGATTAGTTTCGCCAATTCAACAGAAAAATAAGATAGAAATGATACCAGTCTTATTAGAGTTAGGGTTAACGATTGAGCAGACTGCCGAACGCTTGAATTTGGATGTGGAAACTGTCAGAAAACACGCTCAACAATGAAATTTAGGTTGAGAATAAGCTGTTTGGAAGGGGCGCTTTTGAGCGAAGCGTCCTAATTTCGGCATTCATCTCACAAGAAGTTGGAGATCTCATCAAACTCAAGCGATCGCAATTTACGAGCCGGACTGCTCTAGTATGAAGATTATGAAAATTCCAAATTTTGTCATTTAAAATACATTTATACAAATTGTAATATGTCCTGTTTCTTCTGAGATTTTAAGCATTAATGCTTATGCTAACACAGCCGGTGTGGCACAGGCGTATCTAAACCAATTGTGCCAGTTGCGTAAGTCCTGGCTTAATCCCCCTAAATCTGCTGTATCAATCATAGTTTTCCATATACAGTTCGTAACTTATAGGTGTATAACCTACAGAATTAAAATTGTCTGAATTAACAAATTCTTCTAACAAACAATAATTTTCGTATTCTTCTTGAGATTCAAAACCAAAATCGCTATAACTTGGGATAGCTTTTTCTCTTTCTTGTTGTTCTAAATGATTTTTAAGTGCTCTCACCTGAAAATAATCAGTACAATTCAAATAATTTAGATAAGATAAAAAAACTTCCCAACAGACTGTAAAAGAGCTATAAATTTTTATTCTAAAATTACCATAACTTTCCTCCACTTTATAATAATTAATTATTTGTTTTTTTTCACTCTCAATATATTCATCTATAGTTTGAATAAAATCGTCAATATTAGAGATAACATTAAATGTTGCAAAATAATAAGTCTCATCCATTTGGATCTGAAAATATGATGTGATTTCAAAAAGTAATTCTTTATCGAAAGAATACTCTTCAGAATAAAAAAGCAAATTCATAAGCTAAAAAAAATCTACAATCATATATTTCCCAGCTAGCGATAAAAAATAACGCCTATCTCAACATTTCTCAATTGCCTACTTCCTTACCAAGCTTAACTATCCCAAACCCCGTTCCCCTACCGTTCACCCACCGTGGCTGTGTATAACAATCACTACTTAGTTTTGCTTATTTTCTTGTCCAAATGACTTATTTCTGTATAAGAAATTATTTTCATTCTGGACGGGCTAGATCATTTGCCATAACTGGCTTAGAAGGGGAAACTGTTAATCAATTTTAATTTCTAATTTTCCCTAAAGACTTTCTAAGTGTTTTCCCTGCTTGCAATGTTAATAATGTTCTGATTGGGAAAGGAGGGTAATTGTCCTTAATGGGTTATACAATTTCTTTGTGAAGCTGCAATATGTTTTACCCCCTTAGCTAACACTGTCCGCCGATATCTTGGGACTACAGGCGAATCTTCATACAGCATTGGTATTAGCTAAATCTTTATACTTTTATAAGTGAAATCTCTCTTGGAACTATAAACTTAATCTAGTTAAGATTATTACAAAATTTAACTAGATTCAAAACCATGATACTTAGTAATTCTGGCAATACTGCTGCACTTAGTAATAGAAAGACACGAGAGGACTATAGGGCGGATTACGAAAGTGCTTTGTTACGTGCTTACACATTTGATGTTCCTAGTGCTATAAGAGCAATTACAACTGGTGGATATTATAACCCTTGAAAAAGGAATGTTATGAGTACTAGACAAATAATCACCCTACTAACGTCACAAGCCCCTAATCGGGGTTCAGCCGGGATAGGTGTAAGACGGTATATCAAAGGTTTTTTTTTGCAAAGTTCGCGAGATGCACTGCTTTATTATGAAGATTAGTTAAAAAAAGGCGCGATCGCTATAAACCTTGAAAAAGAAAAGACACTACCCTGTGCTTATTTACCTAATTGCTCATAAAGTTAATAAAGAGCTTTTTGCATAGGTTGGATCGACCATGAAACGCAGATGGAAGTCGCTGCTACTATCAGCTAGTTGGGTACTACTTTCCTTTGGGACATCTATTGTCATTATTCTTACCCATCCCCTAGTATCACCAGCAAAAGAACCCGCAGCGTCTACTACTGAAACTACCAAGACCCCTACTCCAAATCAATCCCCAGTCGTTGTTCCAACAGGAACGGAGACAAACAAACCTGTCGTTGTCCCAACAACGACGGAGACGAAGCAGCCCACTGAGTCAACACAACCAACTCCCTCACCAGAAGCAACAGATCCAAAGAAGCCAACTGACTCCAAGGAACCAACACCTTCAGAGGACAAAAAGTCTGAGTCAGTCATAGAACCCGCACCCACTCCTGAAGAAATCGCACGTCAGCAAAAACTGATGGAAGCCGATAAGCTTTACCAATCGGGACAAATTGCTTCTGCAGAAAAACTCTACCGCGAAGCAAAAGAACCTTTTGCCAAATCTTCAGAAGCTCAACAGCGTAAAGAAGCAATTGTTGACCCCGCACAATTATCTCCTGGGGGTAAAGTATACTGGCGCGAAGCAGAAGCAGGAATTGCCAGTCAGTTGTACACCAGAACTATGGTACCGCTAGAGCTTTTGGTTCAGCAGTACCCCGAATTTATTCCCGGACACATCAAATATGCTGAAGTCCTCAAAAAGGACAACCAACAGAAAAAAGCATTGGATGTTTTGGAACGTGCGGCGACGCTGTATCCCAATCAACCAGATTTAATTAGAGCAAGAGTTGCAGCCTTGGCAGAAGCTAAAAAATGGATGGAAGCTTCTTTAGCTGCACGTCAATTTGCTTTGCTTAACCCAAATAGTCCCCAAGCACCTGAGTTTGCAGAACTCGCTGAGACACATCTCAAGCGTTACAAGTCACATATTAGGGCAAAAGTTAGAGGAAATACAATTGCTAATATTGTTACAGGTGTCTTGGGTTATGCCGTGACGGGTAGTCTTCTCGGTCCGTTTACCGCTCTTGACTCTACAATCATGCTCATGCGAGGAGAAAAAGCTGTCGGCGAGTCAGTGGCAAAACAGGCGCGAAAGCAACTGGATTTGGTTAAAGATGTCTCAGTTTTAAAATATGTGGATGACATCGGTCAGAAGCTTGCTAAGGTTTCAGGACGCAATGACTTTAAATACGAGTTTTTTGTCATCCCTGAAGAAAGTTTGAATGCTTTTGCACTCCCTGGTGGTAAAGTCTTTGTTCATGCAGGCGCGATCGCAAAAACCAAATCGGAAGCAGAATTAGCTGGCTTAATCGGTCACGAATTATCTCACGTCGTCCTTTCCCACGGTTTTCAACTCGTCACTCAAGGAAACCTCATTGGTAACTTAACTCAATACATTCCCTATGGCGGTACTATTGGACAACTCTTCGCCATGAGTTACAGTCGGGATATGGAACGCCAAGCAGATACTCTTGGAACACGTCTCATTGTAGCGTCAGGATATGCTGCTGATGGTTTGCGGAATTTGATGGTGACACTGGATAAAGAGCAAAAATACAGACCTCCTCAGTGGTTATCTTCCCACCCAGGTGGTAACGAACGAGTCCGCTATTTAGAAAACCTGATTACACAAAACCAATACAACCGTTACACCTACGAGGGAGTAGCGCATCATATGGACATTCAACAAAAAGCCAAACAGATACTGAAAGAGCAAAAAGAAAAAAAACAACGTCTTCGGAAAAAAAAAGACAGAGTTGATGAATCAAAATGACAAAACTGATCGTCACTAGAAATATCAACTCCCTACTCTGAACCAGTGTAATTATGTTATCTCAATCTCTAAAAATTTTATTTGCGAGCGGTCTTGGTTTATCTATGCTTGTAAACCCTTCAACCGCATTTGCTCAGTCCCGTAGCGGTGATGTTGTTGTACCAACAGAATCAGGTGGTTCTGTAAGACCAAGCACGGGAACAGGCAGTTCAACAACAAGTACATCCACAACTCGCGATCGCGGTACGCGTTTTAGCTGTCGCTACCATAACGGTAATTATACTGTGATGTACAATCCAGAAGCTTTTCCTGGTGAATATTTTCCTTGGGCAACTCCCAGAACTTTAGGCGGCGGTTGGAATGCAGAATCGCGCTGCAACGAAATTGCCAGACGTTTAGAATCTTACCGCCCTGATGGCTTGGTAGAACTTAAGTCATCAGTTGAAAACGGAGAAAACACAGTCTGCGTGACCACTGATGCTAGACCCAGCTGTCGAATTGTACTGACAGTACCTCGCGGACAAGATCCTGATGTTGTTCGTAATGGCATCTTCCAAAACCTAGTCACTGCTGATAACGGCGAACAAACAACTGCTGTCAATACCTTCACAGGGCGTGGTGGCGACCTCAGCAATATAGGTCAAATCTTTGGTGTAAAAAAACCTGCATCTTCATCATCAAAAGCACCGATCAATCTAAAACCCTTCCTAGCTCCTGCTGATGGCGGTACTGGAGCTAAACTAAGTAATGGAGTTAAGCTTCCTAGCTCACAATCCAAACCTAGTGGAGGCACTCGCTTGAATCCTAATAAACTTCGTTAAAAAGCAGTTTTCCATCATTTTTTCAGAAACCAGCTCTCCCACCTCGTTCCCAGGCTCCGCCAGGGAATGCCTTATTAGAGGCTCCGCCTAAGAGTGCTCAATCTACAAAGCGAGGCTCCGCCTCACCATATGCATTCCTAGCCTCTGGCTAGGAACGAGGGACAAGAAAGTAAATTAGGGACTTTCAAATAAAAAACCAGACCCCCCACCTCGTTCCCAGGCTCCGCCAGGGAATGCCTTATTTAGAGGCTCCGCCTAAGAGTGCTCGCTCTACAAAGTGAGGCTCTGCCTCACCATATGCATTCCTAGCCTCTGGCTAGGAACGAGGGAACGAGGGAAATCATTATATTTAAAAACTTATATTGGTAGACCTCCTGGAATACTTGTATTTTGCATACGTTCTATGCGATCGCGTAATTTTTCTTTTTGTTCGGCAGTGAGAATCTCAGAAATTTTTTGCTTTTCTGATTCCATAAGTAACTGAACTATTTATAGAATGGGCAAATGATTACCGTCATTACCTGGCTTTACATCAGGAAAAGGTTTTCAGGTAAAAATGCCAGATGGGTTTCGCCCGAAACTCATCATAAGAAGTTACATTGCGAAAGGGGAGCTTCATTTAGAAAATTTTTATACATGATAAAAGATTTATCCTGAAAGTGCTCTAGGTTGCAGTGTTAGATTGATACATAGAATCTTTTTCAGCATCAAAGCGAGGTTCTCAAATATGCAAAGGGCGAGCTATGAAAAATAGAGACTGGTTTGTTTTGGGTGTACTTAGCTTTGGCGTGGGTTTCGGTATTAGTCTGACACTTGATAGAGATATTAGAAGAGCCGCCCTTACAGGGCTAATTACGTTACCAGCTACAGGTGCAGGTGTTGCATTTGTAGAACGTCAACGTAAACAGCAACTGAACGATACACAGTTACTACAAGCAAAGGCTTCAGAATTAGAAAGACAAACAGAACAACTGAAACTTCAGGAAAGCAATTTACAACAAGCTATCTCCACTGCAACTACACAGAAGGAACAGGTAGAGGCTTTACTGAAAACTCGACAAACAGATCTAGAGCAGTTGCAAACAACAGTTTCATCTCATCAGTCTCAAAAACAGGATCTCGAACGAGCAGTTCTCTCTCAAAAAGCTGACAAACAGCAGTTAGAAGCCCAAACTCAGACGCTACAAGCACAAGTCCAACAGTTAAGAAACCAACAAACAGAACTCAACCAAGCCCTAGCAGCGATTATTAGAGAAAAACAACAGGTAGAAATTGAGTTTGATTCGTCAAAAAATCAACTAGGTCAACTGCAAAGTTTCTTAACAGAACGGCAACATCAACAACAGAAAAGTCTTAACGAACAAACTCAACATTTAACCGAACTGCAAAATCTGATAGCAGCACAAGAAAATCGTCGCTCAAGATTGACTCAAGAAATAAACGATTTGGAGGAGCAAAAGCAGCAACTAGAGATTCAACTCTCTCATTTACAACTTCAAATCGTAAGTTTAGAGCAAAAGTTAGGTTTCCTGAATCAATCTCTAACCAATATTACAAATCAAGAACAAGAAGCACAAGGTAATTTTAATTCTTTACAAATACAGTTTAGAAATTTACAACATCAGAAACAACAGCTTAACCAGGAATTAGCAGAACTGACTTCACAAAAAGACCGATTAACAACAGAATTATCACAAATCCGGCAGGCTCAAAATCAAGTAGAACAAGATCGCCAACTAGAAACAAGCGATCGCACTAGCTTATCTCAACGTAAAATTCCTGAAAACACTATAACAGATCCAGGTTCATTAAATATCAAAACAAGAAACGGCTCTACCCTTGTCAACTCTCAATATAAACAATTGTGGGAAGAAGAAATACTACCTCATTGGACGTATCGCGATCGCCCTGTCGGACATAGATTTCTCGGTAGCGTTCGCATTCAACGCCAAGCTAGTGAGGAAGTCCTCAATGTTGTTAAAACAAATTTACAACAACTCGGTACAGTTACCTACGATTCCTTGAAAAACAACTTTTATACTTTAGAGCAAGACTGGTTAAAAGTTTTTACTTTCGCAACTTCAGAATATGCTTATTACTACTCCAGCGATAAATTTTGGCAAGGTTTTTGCGAGCGTTTAGATATTAACCACAATCAAGGAGTAGAAAATACCTTGCGTCAGGTTATAGACGAAGGAATAAATCTTTTAGGTTTAGTTCGTGCTAGTGGAGGATATAAATACGTCTCCACATTATGGTTACAAAGTGGCGTTCCCAAACAAAACCTAAACCACTTTGCTCAACTCGTTCAAGAAATAGCTGGCGACTTTGGTTGGTGGGAACTCGCACACACTCCAGTCGAACAATTATCGCAAGTCTTATTAAGCGTTTGCGAGGAAAAACATCCCCAATGGGGTACGCTGATTAATTTTCTCAAAGCTTCCTACTCTGAGACGACAGAGACAGAGCCTATTTCCGGACAACTGTTACAAGGGATTGCCTTAGTAGCTCAAGAATTAGAACGTCAAAAATTATCTCCTCAAGCTTTAGAAAATGAAGAGGGGCGAGAAGAGATACTAAGTCAAAATTATTTACCAGAAAACTTTTTCTTACGGAGTTGGGACTCATTAATCAAAGTCTTAACACCTAAACCAGGAGTTAAACCCATCCGAGATACAATTGCTCGAAGCATCAAGCCGTTAATGATGAATTTGGATATTAGCGACTCCTGGAATACACAATTAGTCTTACCAGAACAAAAGCTGTGGAAACCAGAATGGCGCTCGTTACGGGAAACTTACTATCAAATTCCACAAGCTAATTGGGAAGAGACATTTCCTAGAGAAGGAGATTTGATTGTTCCAGAACTCATTATAGAGGTTAATCGAGAAGCAGAAACTTGGAACTGCCAATTGCTAAACCACTATCGTCAGGAACTGATGAAGTGGCAGTATCAAGGTATTAACAGTCACTTACCTTGTTTAATATTTGATGCTTTAACAGGGGAGCATTTGCGATTAAATTTACCCAATCCTTCTCTTTTGGATGTTGAAGAAATCGTCTGTTATACTCCACGCAATATTCAACCAACAATTGCAGATGGTATTGAAATAGTAGATAGTTGTATTCCTTCCAGCATAAAGGGATGGTTGGGTCGGCAAATGAGGTTGACAGTTCCAACATCTTTAATTACCTTAACATTACCTGAAACCCATCAGACTCAAGTAATTACTTGGCAACTAGTTGCTGACAGCGAACCTATTTTGACAGGATTAAGGTTAAAGGGCAAAAAGCCTATTTATTTAGAACCTCCTACTTTCTGGTATCCACCCATCAACCAAATTTTAACTCTGAATGTCTTAATAGAAAGTTTCGATAAGCGAGTTATTGTTGCTCGCTCAGTTGAAAATTTATCACCATCACCTCGTTGGGTTGCAGTTCATTTAGCTACATGGATAAACGAACCAGGAAATTACGAAGCTCGTTTCTGGTTTGCTCAAAAGAGATGGGCGTATCAATTCGAGATACGAGGGCAATATCAAATTTTGAAAAATCCTGGTTTAAAGCGATTGCGTGTTTGCAACAGTCAAGGAATTGAGCAAGCAGACTTGCCTATTCAACAAGATACTGTAGAAAAATTTTGGGCGGAAGTCATTCAAATCAAAGAACTTTGGCCATTAGAAGAAGTTATCTTATTCTTATCGAGTAAAAATGAGAAAATCTCTTATCGATTACAAGCAGATGCACTTGGTATTTTAGCAATCCATGTATCTGTTTTACACGATTTACTTCCTTCTTCTGATTGGTACGCTCTAGATTATCAACGTTTGGGATACGAACCACAAAGACTGTTAGAAATGCCAACTTCAATTAAAACTTCAACTCAGAAATTCACTTGGGTTTGGGATAAACAGGATATTTGTATAACAGGGCTTTTACCTAGAAAGCTATACTCTTTACTTTGTTGGAATTTGCTGTCACAAGATAAACAACCAGAAGAGATACAAATTCCTCTCGTCAAACAGATTGAAGAAATGACTTTAGTGAGTATAAGTTTACCAATTGGTGTTTATTATATTCAATTGATGAGTGGGCAAGACTTAATAGAAAATATTGGATTGTGGTATTGTAATAATCAGAATGATATGCCTAAACCTCCTCAAGGAGAGAAAACTAGAGAAAACTACTGGTACGCTATCTTGGATAACAACGTATCACCAGAACAATTCATAAAGACCGTACAGACATTGAAGTTAAATTTGGATATTCAGAAAATAAAAATAGGAATTTCTAGTTTAGAAAATCAACAGTATTATTTTCCAAATTGGTTGATCTCGGATATTTTATTAATTAAGCTTAAAAAACTCTTAAAGTTTTTAAATCAACTACCTATAGTTCCTCCGGTTAAACCTCAAACTAGTACTTGGTATCTACTTCATGTTACTAATAAGAAACGAAAGCTATTTAAAATTATTTTAGAAGAAAGTATTGCTAAAAAGAAATTGCAGAATATAATTAGGGCAGTGGAGGTTCCCAAAGATTCAAGTTATGAAAATATTTTGTTATTGGATTTAAAAAGTTATCAAGAAGCCTATCCTCATGTCAGCCAACTTGCATATTTTCAAAATCTAGAAAGGATACCGTTATCTCTACAACACGCAAACACAATTTTGAGGGCAAAATAATGTGGTTTGACAAAATAATTCTTCTGCTGAGCAATCACAGACAGCCCAACAATTCAGCCATACCAATGACGCTGACAAAACAGCAGATTGTCTCGTTACTCCGTTCGAGTTCCTCGCCCAACTCTATGCAAGAGCGATCGCAAACCGAAATCCAGCAAGCTTTGACTGAACTGCAAGCACGAGGTGAAGTTTACGCTGGAATGAGAAATCGTTACTGCATGACGCCTCCAACCGTTTTAGCCTCAAGTAAAGATAACCTAGTAGGATTGAGATTTCGAGGCGATCGCGCATACCTTCCCCTAGCCCACCAAGCCCTAAAAACAGAACAAAGTTACGATGCTCTCTCACTCCATCCTAAAATACATGGCTTTGATAGAATTAACGCTTGTCTAAACCAAGTAGGAATTCGCCTCATTACTGTTGCTGATAGTATCGAATATTTACCCTTACCTTGCCAACCATCCAAAGCTCTCTTGCGTTCTCCTTGGTTAGAAAACCCCTTTTTCGTCAAAGAGTGGAGCGAGCGCAATATACAACAGTACATACCTCGTCGCGACACAATCCAAAGAAATCGTTGGACATCACTTAGCTATAACCAATTACAAGACAAAACATTACTACAACTTCCCACAGGAGAATATCTCTGGTTTCAAGATCGAGCTTTTTATGAATTAGAACCAGACACAGCCATTCTGGCAATGTTTGACAAAGATCGAAAAACAGAAAATCCTTTAAAAATTCCTTGGGATGTACAACCAGGTCGGTTAAATCTCCAAGGTATTATCTTACCAAGTCTTTATGCTCAATTGCTTTGGAGGTTATCCGAACCAGACAGCGAACGATACCGACATCGACTCTTTGAAAATCAAAATCACCACTTTGTAGAAAACATATTTCAGCGCTTAGGATGCATTCTCGTATGATATATAGCGGTTCTCACTTGAAACCAATACAGTTTTGTGGGGTAGGCGTCCTCGCCTGCCTAAAACGGGCGAGACACCCGTTCCACAAGACTATTATTTAATGTATTGCACTCAACTGAGAACTGCTGTATCCGTTAGCATAACCATAATAAAAGTTTTTTAACTTCTTAGCGCTTTAGCGACTTTGCGTGAGTTTTATTCAAGATATATAAGCAGACATCATATGACAACAAGCAAGTATCTCGATCCCATTGCAGCAGTAGAACAACCCCGCCAAGATTTTATTCGCTACTTGCTCACAGCATATCCATTACGCGATCGCCATCTCCGTTACGCTCTCAAACAACAACTCGAACAACCAGGGACAGTTTGGCAACATCCTTACTTAGAAGGTTCTCAACCCTACAAACCAGCTAGCAGCGTTAACGCCTTCGTCAATCAAAAGATTTTGCATTCAGAAATGGGAGCGCTGTTTGTACCGAGTCAGCGTCCCCTCTACGAACACCAAGAAAAAGCCGTGAAGGCGGTTATTCAAGACAAACAAAATATTGTAGTTGCAACTGGTACTGGTTCCGGGAAAACAGAGTGCTTTTTGTTGCCAATGCTAGATCTGCTTCTGAAAGAGGAAGCAGATCTATTCAACTCAGGAGTCAGAGCATTAATTTTATATCCTATGAACGCTTTAGTAAACGATCAAGTTAAGCGTTTGCGGAAGCTTCTGTGTCGTCAAACAACGATAAAAATTAAATTTGGATTTTATACAAGCCGGACAGAAACAAAGAAAGAAAAAGCAATAGAAGCATTATATCAAGAATTTGCTGCTTACGAATATAAGGAACTTGAAGAGCTATTTACAGAAACGGAAATAAAAAATTTAAACCTTCACAGTCAGGAAAAATTAATCGATCGCGCTATTGACAAAACTCTTAAAGTTCAGTGTCTTTCTCGTGAAGAGATTTGGGAAAAACCACCTCACATTTTGGTCACCAACTACTCAATGCTAGAACATATGTTGAT
This sequence comes from Scytonema hankhaensis NUACC26, assembly GCF_045865695.1. Classification (NCBI taxonomy): domain Bacteria; kingdom Bacillati; phylum Cyanobacteriota; class Cyanophyceae; order Nostocales; family Scytonemataceae; genus Scytonema; species Scytonema hankhaensis. The sequence continues at coordinate 169,055 of NZ_BAACAP010000251.1, read as the reverse complement.
TCGCCCAAAGGAACGCAACGAAATTTTTGGAGTATCAACATCAACGTTTAAAATGTTAGTTGTAGATGAAGCTCATACTTATAATGGCTCTACAGGTAGCGAAGTATCCATGCTATTACAGCGTTTAAAGGTAGCGATTGGGATAGAAAAACCTGGACAGATACGCTGTATTGCGACAAGTGCAAGCTTAGGAGACGCATCAGTTGACAAGCAAATCTTGCAGTTCGCTCGGGATTTTTTTCATGAGCCGTTTAGTCAAGTTATTCGAGGTAGCCGCGTTACAGCTACAGAACGATTGGGTAGCCGTTATGTTTTACCTTCTGAATTGAGTCATCAAGAAATCTTTAACTCTTTGAGAATTCTAGAACTCCCCGATCATAATGACAGTATTAAAAAGTGGTTGGATGTACTTGGTAATATCGTTCCACAAGAACAATTAGCATCAGCACAATCTCAATCCCAAGGCAATATACATAAACTTCTGTGGTTTGCTCTCAAACAACATCCTCTCATACATCGACTCATCGATCTCCTCAGCCGTCAACCTCAACAATGGGAACAAGTTGCGCGATCGCAAGAATTATGGTATACAAATCTCCCTTTCTCTTTAGATGGACAAGTTGATGATACAGATGCCAAAATAGCACTCTCTCATCTACTACAATTAGGCACTCTAGCGCGTGAAAATCCCGATGATTTGCCTTTATTACCAGTTCGTCTGCATCTTCTTTTCCGGAGTTTAGAAAGTGTTTATGCTTGTATTAATCCCGATTGTTCTGGTGTAGAATGCGATCCAGACTATCCACAAAAACCACGTTACGGTCGTCTTTATTTAAATGAAAAGATAACTTGCGATTACTGTAACGCACCAGTTTTAGAATTAGGGAGTTGTTCGCAGTGCGGACAAGCTTATGCTTTCACCCAATTAAATAATTCTAGATTAGAATCTTTGCCTAGATCGAATCAAGGATTGAGAGAACAAGACAATACAAAAAATATTTACACTCTAACTTCAGGTGTTTTAGATAGTGTTATAGAAGACGAGGAGATAGGCGAAATAGAAGAGGAAGACAATTCTTCAGCACCAAAAACTTTTACAATACGTCAGCGAAATGGTTGGATTGGTATTTCCTCAAATGAAACTTTTTCACAAAAATCCCACGGACAAGGTGAATTTCATTTAGCTTGGTATCGTCAAAATTCTCAAAACAATGCCAAAGATTCAGAAGGATGCTATCTTCCTAAGTGTGCGGCTTGTGGTACGCGCCCAATTCGCACTCAAGCAATCAATCGTTTTGTTGCTTACACTGATGAACCTTTAGAGACTATGATTGATAGCCTTTTTAATATTTTACCAGAATCAGAAAACATCAAAGGAAGTGCTTCCAAACGAAAACTTTTAACCTTTTCTGATGGTCGTCAAGATGCTGCATTTTTCGCTTCTGATTATCAGCGAAATCATACAGAAATCCTTTACCGTCAAATGATTTGGAAAGCTTTTGATGATGCCAAAGATCATGATAATACCGCTTCAGTTTCTCAAGTTATTAACAAATTAACACTCTTATTTTTAGAAACATCAATTCCTCATCCAGACCGAGATTCACGACGGAACTATCTTAGCTATTTCCCAGAAGATGAGGAGAGTCTGGACAATAAGAAAGATTGCCAAGATAGTTCTGAAGCCCGTGCTAAGGAGCTATTACTCCGAGAATTTGCTTTACCTTTTAACCGTCGTTCTACATTAGAAGCATTTACAATTTTAGCTTGTCATCTTGAATCTTTCGATGAACGCTTGATTGAGTTGGTATCGGCTCAATTTGAAATTTCAAAAGATGAGGCGCAAATTTTCTTGACAGTTCTGACAGATATTATTCGCCGCACGGGGATTGTGAGTATTGATGGTGCATCGCGGTACTTTCCTGAAACTGGTGGTGTTGAGGGCGTTCGTCCAGAGATGGTAGACGTTCATGGAAAATCTAAAAATTATTTGTTTTTGGAAAAATCACTAGAAGAAAGGAAAAAATTTGAAGATTCTCCTTCATTTTTGCCAAAGTGGAGAAAAGACGGGAAAGTAAGCGAAGCCCAAAATCGTCTGGGGTGGTATTATTTTCAGCTATTTGGGGAAAGATTTCCAAGTCGAGAAAAGTTAACTTGGCTTTTTCAGCAGCTTAAAGATTCTCGTTTATTAGTCAGTGCTAAAAATGGCTATCAACTCAACTGGATGAAATTGAATCTTCAGAACACAGAGAAAGATTGGTATCAATGTAGTTCTTGTCAGCATATTTTTCACGTTCCTGGTTTATCGAAAGTAGACAAACCAACGATTAATGTCTTTGGATGTCCGTCATATAAGTGTAAAGGGAAGCTTCAACCTTACTCGTGCGAAAAAATGACACGAGTTACAAATGAGCATTATCAACAGCATCTTATCAAACATCGATCGCCTTTACCGTTGCGATCGCAAGAACACACAGCACAGTTAGGTGTCGGTGAATTAGAAAAACGGGAAAATCGTTTTCGCCGGGGACAAATCAATATGCTCAGCTCTTCGACAACCTTAGAGATGGGAGTAGACATCGGCGAACTCCAAGCAGTCGTTTTGCGGAATTTTCCACCTCATGTTAGTAATTATCAACAAAGGGCTGGACGTGCGGGAAGGCGTACTGACGGTGTTGCTATTACTTTAATGTACGGACAGAGGCGTCCTCATGACCGATTTTATTTTGAGCAACCAGAAAAGCTCATAGCAGGTAGCAATCAAATTCCCAAATTAGACGGTGGTAACATTCAAATCCAGCAGCGTCACCTCCGGGCTGAGTTACTAGCTGAATTTTTGAGAATTCATAATGTAGGTGCAGAGGAAGTAAAAATTGGTGATTTCTTCAGTTTACCACAAAACTATTCTGCTGAAAATTTTAGACCACCTGCAACTTCACTATTTTATGAATTTCAAGAATGGTTGGATAGCGATCGCGCTCGTTCTATGGCACAATCTTGGATTGAGCGACTCAAGAGTGTGGGAACTGCTCGTAGTGTTATCGAGCAGTTTTTGGCAGCACTATCAAATTTTGAGCGAGAGCAACTCGGAGATTGGAACGGTCTGATATCACTACTGCAAAATATTCTGGAAGATATCAGCACAGAAAGCGATCGCAAAAAACGCAAGTTACTCGAAAAGCGTCGCGATAGTATTGAAGATGAGCTTGATAAAATTATTAAACGCCGACTTTATGATGAATTAGTCCAAGCCAGTATTTTACCAATTTATGGTTTCCCTATAGATGTCGTGCGTTTACTGACAGGTGAAAGCAATGAGTATAAGTCCTCTCAAGGGAAACACAGACTGGAACGCGATCGTCGTTTAGCCCTTGGGGAGTATGCACCAGGACAGGAAATAGTTGTTGATGACCGAGTTTATCAAAGCGTAGGGATTGTTAGACCTGGAGACTTAGAACAAGAATACTACTGGATTTGTCAAAATTGCAATCATTTTCGTCGCTCAAATCAGTCAGATGTTATTGATGAATGTCCCGTCTGTAATGTAGAACCCTCAACAGCTGCTAAGAAAATGAAAGCATATAAAGTCCCCAAAGCTTTCTGCACGGACTGGACAGCGACTCCAAAAGTAACTCCATACACCAAACCCCAACGCCAACCAACATCTCAGGTTTTCTTAGCAGGTGAAGGAGAAAAATCAGAGGAGTTTTCGCATTCAGGCTTTTATTTTCTCACAACTAGTCAAGGTGGAAGATTCTTCCTTGCAAACCAAGGAATAGTACCTGGTAAAGGGTTGAACAAGCAAGGTTTTGCGATTTGTAAAACTTGTGGCTACAACTTAAGCGATAAGGTTCAAATAGAGAGCCAAACAAATAACAGTAAATCTAAAGGTAAAAAGCCCTCAACTCCTTCACGATCGTCATCGCTGATTCACAATCATCCTATTACTGGAAGAGAGTGCAGAGGAAATTATGAATTTCTGCATTTAGGTCATGAATTCCGCAGCGATCTCCTCGAAATAAAATTTGATAGAGATACCAAACCAAATTTGCTGTTTGGCAAAGTCGTTAATTATGGGGATAGCAATACCGTTTCATCAGTAACAAACACTCCTACTCAAGCAATCAATGGCTTAGATTTTTGGCGTTCTCTCACTTACGCTTTACTCGCCGCAGCCGCTCAAGCTATTGATGTTCCACGACAAGAACTCGATGGATTGTTTAGACCTCTCCCGGATGGATTAGCAGAAATCATTATATACGATAATGTGCCGGGAGGTGCTGGATACAGCAAACGAATAGCAGACACTTTTCAACAAGTACTGGAGTTAGCTTATCAAATTGTTGCTACTTGTAGTTGTGACAGGAGTTGTTACGATTGTTTGAGAACTTATTCAAATCAGCCATTTCATGCTGAGTTAAACAGGAATTTAATTGCTGAATTTCTAAGACCTTTAGTAGAAAGACTCACTCCCGATCCAGAATTACAAAACTTTGCGCCCAATGCAACTCGCGTGCAATTAGCTCAAATGGCAGATCGGTTACCTGCACTTTCACGAAGGGCGAGTGAAGTAAGTGCAATCTATTTACCAAGTTTGTTAGATACGTATAATTTAAACAATAATTCACCGTTGTCTTGGTTTGCGTTATTAGAAGATATTGTTTACTTCATGCAACGTAGCAAGATTCCATTAGAATTGACTATTAATCAGTTATTAGAATCGCGTAGTGTTGCTTCGGAGTCAGAAAGAATATATCTACAGGTGTTCTACAAACGTTTAGGACAGTGGCTCGACCAAGGATTGCTCGAGCTTTATAAAGCTCCCGTTCGGGCTTTACCAATTTTGTGTCTGAATACCGAGCAACAAAACCGGATTGCTTTACAACTTCATCGAAATTCAGAGAGCGGTGTATGGGAATGGTTTCAAACGAGAAGTTCTGAGGGAGTCAGTACTGTTTTTCAAAGATTACAGGGTTTGCGATCGCAAGCTAAGTTAGTGACAGCTAAAGAATTAGAAGATCCACAAACTTCAGTAGCATTTCCAGATAGAAATTGGGGAGATTTAACATTACCGCAGTTACGTAAGAAACTGGGATTAGACAAAGTTTTGTTAGGCGGTCAAATAAGACAAATAGTGTATCGCGATCGCTACTTAAATGAAAAAGGAGCAAAAATTCTTGACCATCTGTTACAAAGTGATGGTCTGAATCAAAATTCTTCCGTGACAATTGAGGTTTTAGAAGACTCCCAAGGAGAAACACAGAAACAGAGAAAACACCAACTCGAATTAGCGCTGAGCAAACTCAAAGAAATAGGAGTTTCTCTAAATATAATTGTTCGACCTTGGCAACATCGCATTCATTTTCCTCATGCACGAGAACTTGAAGTCCATCAAAAAGACGGACAGAAATTTAAAGTCTTATTTGATAAAGGAATTGACTTTTTAGAACAACGAACAAACAGTATCTATCGCGTTGTAGAACGAAGTTATGTTGTAGTCACTCAGTTGAAGGTGTAAGGAATAAACATCGTGTCCTCGTTCCTAGACTGAGCTTGTCCTCGCGTCCTCGTGTCCTCGTTCCCAGGTTCCGCCTGGGAATGCCTACCTAGAGGCTCCGCCTCCTCTTCTTATAAAACAAATACACTGAAGTAACCAACAAGCTTCGAGCATAAAACTTAGAGTAATGGCTATTTACTTTACTCTACATAGTTATTACTATCAAATTCCGATCGCAAACCTTATTCAAGGTACATTAAACTCACTTAGTAAAAACCGATTTATATCTAGTATTATGTAAGTAATCTCACCAATTTACTTACGTAATATATTTGAATTTAAAGATTGCATATATTATCTATTAATAATGATCTAGCAAGCTAAAGTAGTATTGTTATTTAACAAATACAAAAATCGTAAAAACCGCCATATGCGCTCGCATAAGTCATGTAGTAGCTAATTTTCCATATATTCCTCGTTCCTAGGCTCAGCCTGGGAACGAGAGATAACGCCTGAGCCTGTCCTCGTTGTATTGAGACAATAAAGTCTTACACTGGCGTAGCCCCCAAGCCTTAATCTTACGTTAGCCAAAAAAACTGGATTGACAATAAAGTTTTACCAAGGGACGCTTGCCCATTCCTTTTTTGAGGAGCGAGCGTGACAATAAAGTTTTACACCAAGTTTTTGAAAATGCTTGAGAATAGAGGCCTATCATACAAAATCCAGTCGCAAACGTACCAAACTTAGGTAGGTTCCAGTGTAGGACTTTATTGTCTGGGGTAAGGGTTTATTGCCAAGAGTTGAACTTTATTGTTTTTATACACTCGTGTCCTCGTGTTCTCGTGTCCTCGTGTCCTCATCCGCCTGGGAACGAGGGATAACGAGCCTGGGAACGAGGGAATGTTGGAGGCGGAGCCTCTAGGAAGGAATTCCCAGGCTGAGCCTGGGAACAAGGGATAAGGCTGAGCCTGGGAACGAGGGATAACGAGCCTGGGAACGAGGGATAACGAGGGATAAAAGATTTACGACAAAAATAAGTGGAAAAAATTTAATTCAGTACTATAGCGGGTGCTAGCAATATGCATAAAGATGACCGAAACCGAATCAAACATTTTACGACTCTCAAATCTAAATACCAAGCAACTCAATATCAAGATTTATTACCTACCAGTCTTCTATATCTTGTACTTAGAAAAGTTGACTTAGGCATTAAACTCAATACACTAGAGATGAAATGGTTGAGAGAGCAGAAACTAGAATTTATATGTCAAGAACAAGAAGATAAATTAAAGGATTTTGTCCAATTAGGTGTAGAGTTCTCACAATTAAAGTCTAAGTACAAAGCTACACCCCATAGTGTTTCCTGGCAATATAATCCTCTGTATTTCATACTTTGGAAAATTGAATCAGGACAATTCCTCAGTTCTGAAGAAGTTGATTGGCTAAGTTCAAACGGTTTATCTCAGACAAAGGCGATCGCTCAAGATATTCAGCAATTTATTCAACTTAAATTCAAGTACAAAGCGACTCAATATCAAGACTCTTATCCAGATAGTCCCCTGTATCAAATCCTGAAAAAGCTAGAGATAGCAGAACGTTTAAATGATTTTGAATATAAGTTTCTTATAGATAACAAACTCTTGGAAACAGCAAAGTGTTTTGAACAACAAGAGTCAGAAAAAAAGAATATATTTGCTCAATTAATAGAGAAATATCAAGCGAAACAATATTCTGCTTTGTCATTATCAACTCCATTATATCCAATTCTACAAAAAATCGAGGCACAAAATAATTTAAGTGAGTCAGAAATCAACTGGCTGCAACAGCAAGGGCTTAGCGAAACAATTACTATTGCTCAAGAATTAGAAAAAACACGAGAATTTGCTGCTTTAAAAGTTAAGTATAACGCCACGCGATATGAGGATTGCTCTCCTAAGAGCCATCTGTACAAAGTTCTCAAAAGACTTGAGTTAGATAGTAAGTTAAGCGAACAAGATCTTAACTTCATGAAAAATCGCAAACTTACTGAAACCATCGCGATCGCGAATCAAAAATACTCTAACAGTTTGAAGTCTAAAATAGAATTAGGAAAGACTCTCAATGAATCAGAAATTCAATGGCTGAAAAATAATGGCTATGAAGATATTATAACGCTTTTTCAAAAACAGTACTTTATCATGCTTAAGAAAAAGTATGGTTTAATAGATTCCACAAATAAATTAACACTAGAACCATTTTATCAAATTCTACTAAAACTGGAGAAAAACGAAAGATTAGATCCTATACTATTTTTTAAACTTGTAGAACAAGATTTATTATCTCGTGACGGCAAGGTTGCTTTAAAATATTACAGCCTTGAAGCAGAGTTTTATGTCCAAGAATTTCAGCGTACAGGAAACAAATGGCATATTCCAACTGCTAGTAGTTATTGGCGTAAGGCAAACAAATCCGAGCAAGCTTTACAATTAACTAACTTAGACTTAAACCAAATAAAAGACAATACTCTTAAATCAGCAATTTTAGTCACTAGAGGAGCCGCATTCAGAGATATTGGTCAATTAATTGATACGGAAATTTGTGCGAAAAAAGCTATGAAATATCATCCGCTCAGTTATCAGCCTTACACATTAATGGGAGCTATTGCCTATGACAAAGGTGACTATCCCAATGGAGATTATTGGTTTAAAGAAGCAATTCAACGTGGTGCTAAAACAGAAGATATTGATGATGAAATCAAGCGAGTGATTAGGAATACAAAAGATGAAGAAAAAAGACAAACTGCCGTAGCATACCTACTCAAAAAAGATAGTAAACGGTATGCATGGGCAAAAGCTTATCTCAAAAAATCGCAAGATAAGGGCTGATAATGTTTGTCATTGGTCATTTGTAAGGGTTGTAGCTATGTTTACACACCTTTACATAGTTGTGTTTTTCCTACCCTACTCAGTCAAAAAAAGGTAAAAAGAGTTATTGTATAGTTAGTTGCCTAATAGAATAATGTAAAATTGTGGCTATTGTACGTTCCTTTGTCGATCGCGTTGTCGATCTTTCTACCCTACAAAATCTTGCCAAACGTTATTCTGAGCTAGACATTGCTTCTGTCGAAGCGTGTTTGGCATTTTTGCGAGCAACCGTAGATGTACAAGTGGCGCTAGAGACACACTTTGCTCGCTATGGTTTATCAATGGGCAAATTTACTTTGTTAATGCAACTGCTACAGACAAACGAAAAAGGACTAACGCCCTCTAAATGTGCAGAACGTTCCGGAGTTACCCGTGCTACTATTACGGGACTGTTAGATGGACTAGAACGGGACGGATTAGTAGAACGACAACCCTGTCCCAATGACCGCAGGACGTTAAGCGTTCACCTTACAGAAAAAGGGCATACGCTCATGGCTCAAATGTTACCAGATCATTTTTGTCGCACAACTGGGCTGATGGCAAATCTGAATAATGACGAAAAGAGAACTTTGATAGAGCTTCTACAGAAATTACAGGCAGGCACTTCAGCAATGCTTGAGCCTTAGTTACTGTACGTTCGCTCCTGATTGAAGGGAGAGAGGAATTAATGCCTTACTGTTGAAGGAAAAAACGCGATTGTGGATCTTTAAAAGGTAATACCGTGTAATACTTGGTAAAAGCTTTAGGAGCTTAATGGTGTATTACACGGTACGAGGGAATCAAGTGTTACCGTGTAATGTATGGAATCCCAAAGGATGCACAAAAAACTGTAACGATGCGGGTGTTCGGTGTAATACATGGAAGAGGAGCGCTATTTTCAATCAACCTCACGGTGTAATACACGGTGGTATCTGATGTTGAAATGGGACATTCAGTTCTGTGTCTTAAAGTCTAGGAGTGCTGATTTTATAGGGGTAAGACGTAATTATGTATAGTTTTGCACTACTTCATGCTGATAAAGGGACTCAGGTATTTTCATCAAGGAGAGAATTTGTTTTTGAAGGGCGTTAATCGGTGTGATGAAGATGGTAGAATCAGGAAGGAAATAAAGAGTTAAATTACAAAAAGCCTGAAGCATTCTCTCAGCAGATGGGCGTTCTGTTTTTCGCTTTGGATTGCCATCATAAAGACCAGCCAAAGATTGTTGGGTTTGCTGAAGAGCTAACCTTACCACAAACTCCATTAGGGTAAATACGCGCAAAGCAATGTTCAACACGAACATCAAACCAGTGATTCGGTCTTCGTTTTGGAAGTAAATAGGCAAGGCGGGCAAAGAACCTCTTTTAAAACGGTGAAACCCACGCTCCAAAAGCCATTCATCTCGGTAATACATTACGGCTTGTGGTAGGGTCAGTTGAGTGGTCGGAGCATTGGTGACATACAATCGCCATCCAGCCAAGGTTTCTGAAAGCTTAATCGCATCATCAATCTGCTGGATATGAAGTTGAAGACAAATACTCGTCACCTCTTCAGTCGGAGAGTTTTTTGATGGTCGTCCTCGCCCGACATGGCGAGTTTTCACAAGTGTTTCTTCTATAATAGTGGTTGAGAAAAAATCGTTGACACGATAGCGCTTAAGAATGTTTTCTACTTTATGGCTGAGTTGCTCCCGGTCGTCACCTGGTTTCAATGCTAATTTATCGAGAGCAGTTCTTGCAGTATTAATGCGTTGCTGTTGACCATGAATCTCAGAGGCCGCAAGGCTTTGGGAATAAACTACTAAGTAACGTTCATGCCAACGTACCCACTTGTTAGTTTCTTCGTTGAACCAAAACTTGCCTAACTCTACTTCAAAGCCTTTTCCCACAGCAGGTTCTTCTTCATCAAGTCGCGGTAAACGAATCTCCACAGTTTCTGCTGGTGGGGAGAGTACCCATTGCTTCAGATATTGGGGGTGTTGCAAAACGAGTGGGTACAGGAACGCAGTAAATCCCTCGGTTTGCTGCAATGGTGGCGCGGGTTGCAATCGAGCCTGCTTTACAATCAGCGATGAAGACAAAATTTTTGTGTCCAATCACCTTTACCATTTGTTGCCAGGTAGGAAAATATAATGGATCATCAGCTCCATTCCCTTCTAGGGTGGCACTGACCAAAGGCATTCCCATTGGGTCAAGGGTTGCCAGTAATTGACGGTATTGCAGCAAGTCTGGGCGAAAATCTTTGGAGTACCCATGATGCAGTAGACTTTCTTCTGGCGATTCTCCCTGTTGATGATTCACACTAAAACTAGTTGTATCAGCTCGTGCCACAACAGTCGGCAATTCGTAGGCACGAATTAGATGCCGTCCTAGCTTTACTTCTATTTCCAACCTGGCCTGTGACTGCAACCCTAACTCTTCGACTACCCTTGCTAATCGGTCATCACTGGCATCTTTTTCCCCTATCGACCACCCCGTACTTAACTCTAAAATCGTTCGATGTGTTTGCACCCAAGGTTCCACAGCAGACAACCTATGGTCTGACTGGGTAATTATATATGTTAATAACAATACACTCAATTGTCCGTAGCTCAATCCTTTGTGGTTTCCGTGGGGTTCCCTCAGTTTTTGGTCAATACATTTGGCTATCTCCATCTGTTTGAGCCATTCCACGATTAACGGAATATCGTCTATCCGCTCGGAACTTATTTCCACTGTTTTTCCTCTAATCTATTCGGATTCTTGTGTATACTAGCTAGTTAGTGCTGCAATAAAATGATTCAGGGCTTTAAGTGCTGCTTTGTAGCCTGGAGCTTGCTTACCTAACTTCAATTGTAGTAAAACTTGGTCACGTAAAGTTTCAAGTGTTGCCACCAACAGTGGCGTAGTCGCAAGTTCAACAACAGTAGTTTTGGCTTGATTTATCGGCTCTTTTTCCCATGTAATACTTGGACTAGCATTGTCCCTGAGCACCTGTTCCAAGTAATCAGATCTAGTCATACCAAAACATTCAGCTGCGATCCCCAGAGCTTTCCAGGTATCATCAGTTAATCTTAGTGAGCGCACTTGACGATAATCATCGTTCTTGAGCGCGAACTTCCCTTGAATGTCCCGCTTCAACATTACTCTACTCTTCTCCCGTGTATTACACCGTAATTTTAACCCTTAATCGGTATCTTTCGGACGTAATATGAAGAATTACACCAAGGGCATATTTATGCACGCTCGCCTCTAATTCCTCCCATGTATTACACGGGAAGGCTCGACCCCCCCTACCGTGTAATACACCGGTAGGCTGTCAAACCCTTCCCCAAGTATTACACGGTATCACCACTATCAGATCCACAATCACGTTGAAACCTTACACAGTCAGGCATTAATTCCTCTTGCCCTTCAAAAATGAGCGAACGTACAGAAGTAACGCCAGTTTGCGGGGTGTGTCTTGTGCTAAAGCTTTTGCGTAACGTTCTCCTTGAAGCATAATATCTAACTGGCTGATACCCATTGTGGCTAAAGCAGAACCAGCGAATTGGAGAAATTGACGGCGTTTGATGTGGGACATGGTGATTTTGGATTTTAGATTTTAGATTTTGGATTGTTTGCTTATTTGTATTTCTGGGAGTGAGGGAGGATATGCTAGTTTCTCTCGTTACAAGGCGATAAATACTACTTTGAGTGTCAAAAAAAGAGATTTTATCACTATCCTTTAATTCTCGATATCGCAGAGATTCTAAAACTTTTATCCCCTCAAATAGGATACTTTCTGCTAACTTGAGATTTCCTTGTTTGTAGTAAGCAAGTCCTAAATTGTTAAGTGCAGCACCCTCCCCTCGACGGTCTTTTATTTCTTGAGATATTTTCAACCTTTGCTGTTGGTACTTAATGGCTTTGGGGTAGTCTCTCAGATTATAGTAGGTATTACCGAGACCACCCAACGCATTACCCTGCCCTTGACGGTCTTTAATTTCTTGGGCAATTTTCAGACTTTGCTGATAGGAATCAATGGCTTTGAAATTATCTCCCAAACGATAGTTGGCATGACCAAGGTTTACCAGTGATTGACCCTCCCCTCGGCGGTCTTTAATTTCTTGAGCGATTTTTAGACTTTGCTGTTGGTACTCAATGGCTTTAGGGTAGTCTCTTAGACTATAGTAGGCAATACCGATATTTCCGAGTGTCGCGCCTTCGCCTTGACGGTCTTTGATTTCTTGGGCGATTTTCAGACTTTGCTGTTGGTAGTCAATAGCTTTGAGATTATCTCCCAAACTATAGTAGACAAGACCAAGATTTCCCAGTGATTGTCTCTCTCCTAAACGGTCTTTAATTTCCTGCGCGATTTTCAATCTTTGCTGTTGGTAGTCAATGGCTTTAGGGTAGTCTCCCAGATCGTGGTGAGCAATACCGAGATTTCCAAATGCAGCCCCCTCGCCTTGACGGTCTTTGATTTCTTGGACGATTTTCAAGTGTTGCTGATGGTACTCAATGGCTTTGCGGTAATCTCCCGAACTATAGTAAGCAATACCGAGATTTCCAAATACAGCCCCCTCGCCTTGACGGTCTTTGATTTCTTGGGCGATTTTCAAGCTTTGCTGATGGTATTCAATGGCTTTGCGGTAATCTCCCAAGTTATCATAGGTATTACCGAAATTCGAGAGTACAATACCCTCGGTTTTACTGTCTTTAATTTCTCGCAAGATTGGCAAACTTTGCTGATAGTATTCAATGGCTTTGCGGTAATCTCCCAGAAAATGGTAAGCCAGACCTAAATTTCCCAGTGTTTTCCCCTCGCCTTGACGGTCTTTTATTTCGCGGTAGATTAAAAGTGCTTGTTGCCAAGATTGTAATGCAGCGGTGAATTGACTGGTTTGGAGTTGCTCACGACCTTGCTGCATCACTTTCTCTGCTTCTGCTTTGCGGTTAGTATTAGTCTGCGCTAACACCTGCGACGCTGTAAATACCATCGGCAAGCTAGAACTTAATGAAGTCGAAAAAACAGCCAACAAACAAATAAACACACTTAACCCAATTTTGCAGGAACGCATCGTCATACCCCTCACCACTACAACAAACCAATCAGCGTAAAAGCAGCCCAATCGCGAGGATTTGGATACTTTTTCATCGTTTCCAGCATCGCTTGACGTAACCCATCAGCTTTATCCGTATTTCTGCTTAAATTAACATAAAACTCAGTAATCAGAAATGCCGTCGCCATATCATCAACATCCCATAGTGAACCTATGACGCTATCTGCACCAGCCACTAAAAAACCACGGGAAAGCCCAATAACACCATCACCTGTGATTTTTCCCAATGCTGTATCGCAACCAGTCAAGACAACTAAATCAGCTTTGAGCTTCATATTCTGGATTTCTTCAGTTCTCAACCAACCGTCATCTCGATCTGAAGAAGCAAGGGCAATCGCATCAGGAGAGTTTTCCTTCTGACAATTATCAGGAAAAGCATTGGCTGCTAAGTGAATTATTTTGGCTTGGGGCATTTTTTGTGCGATCGCGGTTTCTGTGGCAGCATCACCTATGAGTGCTTGAGCTTTAAATATTTGTGCGATCGCTTTTGCTTCTTTCTCCGTACCCGGTAATGGTGGTGATTTACAGATTTCCTCTCCTGCTTTTAGGGGTGTTTTTGGCGCAGTAGGATTACCTACTATTAATAATTCATCACCTGTTATATTTTTGGGGACGAAAGCTTGTTCACCCTTACGTTTTATTTTTCGTTGGTAAAGTAAATCTAATACCTGAATTGATGGTGCAGTGGAAATCGTATGTTTCTCAATTAAATATTTACCATTTGTATCTTTTAATGCAGTAAATGGAACAGTTAAAAATTCACCTTGAGGAATAAAAATAACTTTTTCCTCGGGTTTTTGTGGTATGAAATCAGCAATGGGTTTAATTAATATTTGATGCAATTTTTGTAAATCAGGTGATAAGTTATTTTCCTTTGGTTCGGGTTCGACTTTAGCTCCTTTTATATCTGTACTTCTAGCACTAAATGCGCGTCTATTTCTTCTTAACAAGTTGAGAAATGAAATTTTTTCTATTTTTTCCCAAGCTTTTAAGTCAACTTTGCGAAATTCTACTTCAGCATTCGGCTTAATCACCCAAATATATAGTTCTGATTCTTGAGTTTGGGGTTTACCATCAACTATGGATTCATGCGCTATGATTGAATACTGTACAAGTGTGGCGTTTTGTTGTTGAGCTACTTTTACAAGTGATGATTTATTAGGTTGTTGGGCTGGAGAATTATCTTTGTTCTCTGCTGTCATCTCTAACTGATTTTGTGATTTTTCCGAAGCGATCGCATGATTAATTGAAGTTGAGTTTATAGCGACAAGACTAATAGTTATTGTGGAGATAATTATCTTTAAGAGGTATTTTGGATTTAGCATGATTCTGAGAGTGGTTAAGGTAGGGAGATTTATAAGATATGCGAATAGGGTAAATTGAGGCTTTTGCTAGTGCTACAGATTCCCAAACTTTTGAAAAAGTCGGGAATCTTGACTTAGTATTTGCACTAACTAATTTGCTTTAAAAGGTCAAGTGCTGTCTTCATATTGTCGGTTTTACCTTCTTTCTTATACAGTTCCGCAGCTTGTCGTAAATCTGCAACTGCTCCCTGTTTATTACCTAAATAACCTTGAGTAATGCCGCGCCAGAAATAAGCATGGGCAAAATCTGATTCCAGTTTTATTGTTTGGTTAAAGTCTGCTAGTGACTGTTCGTATTCTTTTAAGTGGAAGAGAGCAAAGCCTCTACCAAAGTAAGAGTAATGAGATTTGGGTTCAATGTTAATTGCTTGGTTAAAGTCATTGATTGCTGGTTGGTATTGTTCTAGCTGGGTGTATGCTAAACCTCGCATTATATAGGCTCCATAATTATTCTTATCCTGTTCTAAGACCTGGTTACAATTTTCAACCACTTTGTCATAATTACCCTTTTCTAAGTACTCTCCTGCCTGATTTAGTAATGTCTCGATATTGTTGCTATTTTCAGGGTTGGAGTTAGGTGTCAATTGGAGTTTAATTGAGGGTAATTGTAGTTGTGGCTTGAGTTGAGGTTTGGCTTGAGCGATGAGAATTGGTTCTAGTTGATTGAGGTTTTCTGCGAATACTTTGGGACTGGAAACAATTGCACCTAATACAGCCATGCCAAGTGCTAATGTGAATTTTTTCATTTTTCTGAGTCCTTGATATTGATAATTGTTGAGTGATGTTTGCTCAAGAGGAATAGATACGATCGTAGAGTGAATTACAATGTTTTTTCGCGTTCTGGAAGTCTCTTTTCTTCTCTTGTGTTTATGTATTTCTGAGGGAAAGGAGGATATGCAAAAATTTTGCGCTTTGGTGAAATTTTTTTAAGTTCAGGTTTATTCTGCGTTCCCAATTAGGGTGAAAGCTGCCCAATGTATGGGATGGGGATGTTTTTTCATTGTCATTAACATCGCTTGACGCAGTGCTTTGGCTTTGTCAGGTTTTTGCTGCAATTGGCGGTAAAATTCCACCATTAATTCTGAAGTGGAACCATCATCAACTGCCCACAGGGAAACGATGACACTTTCTGCTCCCGCAGTCAGCAAGGAACGGGATAATCCCACGACTCCATCACCTGTGATTTCCCCTTTACCCGTATCGCACGCACTCAAAACTACTAAGTCTGCTTTCAAATTTAAGTCAATTATTTCGGTGGTTTTGAGCAATCCTTCGTTGACACCAGGAGTATCGGGAGCCAATGCGATCGCACCTGGTATTCTTTCTCCAAATCCATCGAGTAACCCATGTGTGGCTAAATGAATTATTTTGGCTGTTGATATTTTTCCCAGTACAGCAGATTTTGTTGCTTGTTTACCGATAAGAGGTTGAGTATTGAGAATGGGAGCTATTTTTTTCGCTTCTTTTTCCGTACCGGGTAAAGGACGTTGTTGTATGGGAGGAATCCCTGTAATGGGCATAATTGGGTTTCCCACCAGTAATGTATCTTTGGGTTGTAGAGACGCAAGATTTAATGTTTCTGCGTTTTTGCAGGTGTAGTCTAGTACCTGAATCGCTGGAGCAGTGAATATGGTATGCTTTTCAATCAGGTATTTGTTATTTGCATCCTGGAGCGCTGGGAAGGGAACGAGAAATAGGGATTCATGGGGGATAAAAATAACGCGATCGTCAGGATTTTTGGGGAGATGGTTGGCGATGGGTGTAATTAGGAGTTCGTGGAGTTGTTGTAAGCGTTGTTTTTGATTTTCTGGATTTGGTAGGGGTGTGTGTTCAACCTTAGCACCACGTCCTGTAACACCAATAGATCGACGACTGGTTTCTACTAATTTTTTCAGAGGTGTTTTGAGGGATTTTAAGTCTACTTGTTTAAAGACGATTTCTCCTGTGGGTTTGACTACCCAAATGTAAAGTTTTTCATCCTTGACTAAGGAATATTCAACAAATGTGACTTTTTGCTGTTAAGCGACTTTTTTTATTTGGGCGATGGACGGGATTGTGTTTAAAGATTCGTTACTTCTGATTGATTTTGAGGTAATTAAATCAATAATTGATCTGGCTCTACCGCGTTCTGATATTTCTAATGCTTGTTCTATTTTATTTTGGGCGACTAATGCTTTCTGCAACCAGCGGTAAGTAGTAGTTTGTTGTTCAAAAATTGATATTTTTTGGGTTCTTGCGTACTTAGCGTGCTAAACTGTTGAAAAAATAGCTGAAAACCCTTGCTGGACAATCATAAAAGCCATTCCTCACTGCATTTTGTGTAAGATTGCTTAAATCTCGACTACAACCGCCTGTAAGCATTGGTTTTAAGGCAAACTTATCAAACTTAATTAATGATTTAGCACGCGCTTTGTACGAAAGAACCGTTATTGTTTAACCTTATCCCTCAAGGAATTGAGCAAAAACAAGTAATGTGGGCATCTTACCCACGGCGAGCGATTTCAGATTTCATCCATCCAGTCGAACCAAAGGCTCATGCTGCACCATTTATATCTAGCTCGCGCTCTGTCCGCAATTCCTCTGCAAGCTCTGCAAACTCCTCATCTCCCTCAAACATACCAATAAAATCTGTCCAGGGATTATTTGAAACTTCGTCAAAATCTCAATATTTGCTAGCCTTGCTTTAATTTTTTCCTCTAGGGATGCGATCGCATCCTCACGATTTTCAGCTTCGGCTACACAATCAGCTAACTCTGACACTGATGCTATAAAATGCCCTGAATCCAGCCGTTCAACTATGATATGAAGAGGCAGCTTGTTTAAATTTGCAACGGATTGAAGATTCATAGACAGCAATCGCAACTTATTGTTTCCATCATAATCCTTATGCCAGCATTTATTATACCGAAAATGATATAAAATGCTACTTTTTGGAGGTTGACTATGTTCCACGATGAGATTGTTGAAGAAATCCACAGAATTCGTGAAGAGTACTCTCGCTCATTCAATCATGACCTGAGAGCTATCTTTGCCGATTTGCATTCTTCAACAAGCTGAAAGCGGCACAGAAGTTGTAAACTTGTCACGAAAGCCCAATCTAACAACACGCTGGAGCAGACGGGCGAGAGATCTTGGTGGGGATTCAAACCCAAATCTAGATAGTTCTTCCCGCATCCCGTAGAGCAAATCCTTACCAGTAAAGAAAGCATCCGATCTCACTGCATTATCTTCTTATTAAAAAGAAATCAGTTATGTTGCTACTAAAAAGAAGCGTTTACGGAAAGAGCTTATATGTGCCTGAAAATGCCAAACTAGAGGTAGAGATTTGTTGAAATCATTTTGGGTTAGGCTATGGGCATTGATGAAATACTTAAAGCTTATCGGGAAGAAATTTTGAGAATTGCGGCTGAGTACGGAGCGTATAATGTCCGGGTGTTTGGTTCTGTGGCGAGAGGAGAAGCAAGACTAGACAGTGATGTAGATTTTCTGGTGGAACTTGAACCACAACGAACCTTGCTAGACCAAATTGCTTTGATACAGTCCTTGTCAGAATTGCTGGGACGTAAAGTGGATGTAACTGAACCAGAAACCCTACATGATTTGATTAGAGATAAAGTGTTGCGGGAAGCTGTGGCGTTATGAGAGACGATCGGCTGTACTTGAGCAACATCTTTGAATGTATCGAGCGTATAGAGTCTTATACTCGTGATGGCAAAGAGGTATTTTTACAAACCACAATAATTCAAGATGCGGTCATTAGAAATTTTGAAATTATTGGGGAAGCAACGAAGCGGTTATCTCCCGAAATCAGAGCAGCTTATCCAGATGTACCTTGGCAGCAAATAGCAGGTTTTAGAGATGTACTGATTCATGATTATTTAAAGGTGAATTTAAATCGAGTTTGGGGCGCGATTGAGCAGAATTTGCCCCAACTTAAGGCAACTCTTGAGGCTATTTTACAAGAATTGGGGAAGTAGTGATAGCGTTTCACTAAAAGTTAGTAGACCTAAAAGTTCTGCGATCGCTAAAAAGTAGTAGTTAGTGATATAAATGCCCAAACTCTTGTATAACAACAGTTTGGAGCTTAATTTCAGGCATCTTAAAGATGTGGTATGTCCCACTTCTCAAAAAGTTAAAAATTCTAAGTCTGTGGTTGATTGGATTTACACAAATCCTTTATAACCTCTTCCCGCATCTTGACTAAATCCGGTGAAGGGTTTTCCACTGAGTAAGCTTGCTGCAATGCATCCGACCACAATGGTGGTTTTTGTTCTAAAAAATACTTCGCTTTTGCAAAAGCTATACCCTCAGCAGTTGTTCTTTTGCTTTTCTCTTGTTGTTCCAATTGTTGTAAATCATTAGTGATGCGTTGTCGCTGCTGCGGTTCCATAATTGTAAACCGGATATTTCCCGTCCACGATTGGTCAATAACCGCTACTAACCAACTGTAAGTTTGACCGAGTTGCAAAGGTTTTCCCGTGTAACTTGCATAAAGCTGTCCTATTTTAATATTTTCAGTTGCAGTCGCATCGGGAATACCTTGAGAAAGTCCGATTTTTTTGAGATTTCCCTGCCAAATTATAAATGGGCGATCGCTCCAAATAGTTTCGCCAAAATCTGGTGCAGCGACACAAACACCATGTATTGTTGGACGCGATCCACCTGAACCCCTTCCCACGGGAGGTTTTCTCCTAAAAATATTCCCCCAGGATAAAGATGACTGTACAAAACGGTTTTCTGCATGGGATGCTTGATTTGGTAAAGCGGGGATGAGTGTAGCAGTCATCACAGATATCATTAAGCCAGATAAAATCAAGTTGTCATTATTCATGAACCTTTCTCCGTAAAAAAGCTGTTATGAAATATGTCCAAACGGTGGCAGATGGTAAAAACCAAGGTAATATAACCGCTAGGGATGATATGTATATTTCCAAGCTGATAATTCCATAAACTCCTGTTAGTAAAGTAAGTAACATCAGCCATTGCCAGCGATACCGGGGATTTTTGCATAATATATAGTAGAGATATTTCCCCATCAAGACAGCAATCCCCAATATCCAAACATCGGGAATGGGTATGACCAATCTCTGCTTGAGGAAATGATGCACCATATATGAATGAACTTCT
The DNA here is from genome assembly GCF_045865695.1 of Scytonema hankhaensis NUACC26. Lineage (NCBI taxonomy): Bacteria > Bacillati > Cyanobacteriota > Cyanophyceae > Nostocales > Scytonemataceae > Scytonema > Scytonema hankhaensis. The sequence goes on along the minus strand of NZ_BAACAP010000251.1, from coordinate 149,102 downwards.
CCACCAGGTATAATTCTGCTATTGTTTCCCTGTTGTAGTCGCCAAAAATCTAGTGCTGGGGGTAAATCAAAATTATCTTCTTTATCTATTGACATTCCTGCTTCCCCATATCCCCCTGGCGCGATGATAACTACTTGTTTTTGTATGTTTGCTAAAGGTGGATTTCTAGTGTTGTTATCTAAAAGCTGCCAAGCAGGGACAGATTCATAGACTTGATTTGGAGGAATAGAAAAATCAATGATAGGATGCAGCCACATTTGGGCAATTATGGTACTGTAATCTGTGATTGGTTGCAACCGAGAACGGGGCGATCGCAAAATTGTATTATGTTTATTCTGACTGAGATAATTATTTAGCTGCTGCCAAAAATTGCTTTGACTATCTAGTTTGGGTTGGAGAACTGGCAGATTATTTTCGCTAGCTTTCAAGGAATTAGATGTAGGATTTTGTAGCTGATGGGATAAAGCCAATAAACTGGAAAAACCTAATGGTTTTGAATGAGAAGTTGATGACGGTAATAATGATGGAAAAAGTGTCATATAACAAGGTATACGCTTTATATCATCGCAAAATAATAGGTCAATGTCCCCATCTAAACTCCAATTTAAATTAGCGATATCTGGTATAACAGTCTGCCATCCTCCTCCATCAGGCATAGTTCCCGCGAATACAAACAATAGCAATGTTAGGTTGGTTTAAATCCTGATAAACTTGTGCTAAACCAGCATAAATACCAGCATCTGCACCTTTTACTTGATTATCGGTTTGAATTGCTAATGCTTGTTGATAGGTAACTATCGCTTGTTCTTTTCTGCCAAACTTGCGATGTATATGCCCGATTAAAGCTAATGCACTTTTTTCCCAAGCTGAATTTTTTACTTGTCTTGCAAACGCTAAAGTTGTTTTTGCTGACTCCATAGCTTTTTGGTCATTTCCCAAATTAGTATAAGCAATACTCAGCATTGAATTAGCAAATGATTCTAACCTTTACACTTGCGGTTAAAACAGGATTTAAGACGTGGTGGTGGCAATACTCGCAGTATTAACAATAATGGCTTTGATATCGATGTAAAACCTTTGGGAGAAAATTTTGCCCTTATGAGTGTACCGAACGGCACTCGTAGTTCCCTAAATTCAGTACAACAGCAGATTCAAAAGCAGTCTTACGTAAAAGAAACTCTACCTATTTTAACCCGCAAATCGGGGGAAACATCCAAAGAAAAAGAATCCGAGCAAGTTATTGTTCTACCTAATGAGATCGCGATCGGCTTTAAGCGGGATATGTCTGAAAGTCAAAGACAAATGGTATTACTGCGTCACGATTTAGAAGTGATTCGCCCGTTGAGGTTTAGTAAAAATCGGTACTTAGTACGTTCTAAGTCAGTATCCGGGACAGAGATTTTAAATGTGGCGAATCAATTAGAATTGGTGACAGGTGTGCAATCTGCTACACCAAATTTTATTCAAGCCACATCCTACCAACAATCAAAACTCTTGGCGCATCTCGCTAATTTACCAGAAACCCCGAACGCCACTCAACGCTTGGAACAGCAGTTAGCACAGTTATCTCAACCAAAAGACACACCTGTCGAAGCACTTGGCTGGATGGTTTTTGGCAAGGAATACCTGTACCGGGCAATTCTTGGGGTGTGGGTTTAGACCCTATAGGTAAGTACGTCCAGGTACAGGGGACTTCTTTCTCGGCTCCCATTGTATCGGGAGTGGTGGCACTCATGAAGGGGGAAGACCCGAAACGGCGTTTGAGTCGGGAGGAAATGGTGTCAATTTTGAAGAAGACTGCTACCTATGATAGGCTAAATCTTTCTAAGGCTGATGTTAATCGGTATCGGTTGCAGAAGGAAGTGGGTTTTGGCACTGTTGTAGATGCTCCAGTTTCTCGACCTTCAGGGATTTTTGCTAAGACCAAACCTGTATCGGCACAGGAGTATTTTTTCGGACGGGGTTTGGTAAATGCTGATGCTGCAGTGGCAAGTGTGAGGCAAAAATAGGGATTGGTGGTAAGCTATAGCAATTCCCACTTTGTTGAGGTACTCTAAGAAATAATTAACCGCAGATGAACGTAGATCGACGCAGATAAATCTGTACCTCATTGGAAAAGAACTCGGACTATTGCCACATAACTACTTTAGGCAAGTTTTTCTGGATTCATTGTGACCTACCATTTATGTTTGTGCGTGGTATTTTTATTCTAAGTTTATGGTATTTCTTCACCCACTTTCAGATTTTCTTGAAAGCGATACGGCTTCAGCCCGTAGGCAGTTGGCTTATCCCACTACAGCAAACTCCACTCCTACCTATTACTATGAAGGGCGCTGTCCTCAAAGTGGTGAAATACTGAGACTTCCGCGCACTCCTTTTGTAGAAGCGATCGCTCGTGGTTTAATGAAATATCTTGCCACTGACGAGCGTTATTCTCGTGAGGGTAAGATGTATGGAGTCTTGCTAGTAGAACTACCATCGGGAGAACAAAGGATACTCAAGGCTTTCTCTGGGCTGCTAAATGGTAGCAGTATAGTTGAGGGCTGGGTTCCATGCATTCCTGGGCGAGAACAAGTAGCTTTAGACGAAGCCAGTGTACTGGTTGAATTGGAAACTATTAAGCAAAAACTTATTTTCCTCAAGCAACTTCCAGAACGACAGCAATATGAAATTTTGTCGCGTGAGTTTGAGTTACGCCTGCAAGAAATGAGCGCTCGCCATCAAAATAGCAAGCAACAACGACACGAAAAACGCTTAAAATTTTGTGAGACGCTAACAGGAGAATCACTAACTGTAGCCCTCGAACAACTTGATGAAGAAAGCCGTCAGAATGGAATCGAAAAACGTAGATTCAAACGTCTTCGGGATGAAGCATTGCGATCGCTCAAGCAATTGATTGAAACGACAGATAGGCAAATTCGCGAATTGAAACAGTTGCGGAAAGAACTATCCCGTAAACTTCAAGCTCAGATGCACGCTTCTTACTCTGTCGTGAATTTTTTAGGGCAATCTTCATCATTGCAACAGTTAATTCCAAAAGGTTCTATGCCTACCGGAACAGGAGATTGTTGTGCTCCAAAGTTGCTTCACTGTGCGGCAACACATGGTTTAAAACCATTGGCAATGGCAGAGTTTTGGTGGGGAATATCTTCTAATAACCAAGATAAATTTCCGGGAGAATTTTATGGAGCTTGTGCGGAACGGTGTCAGCAATTCATGGGATTTTTGCTTTCGGGATTGCCATTGGAAAATGTAGAAACAACAGACGTATCTTTACATTATCAACAAGAAAAAAAACTTCCCATTATTTATGAAGACGAATGGTTGATTGCTGTCAACAAACCTGCGGGGTTATTATCAGTTCCAGGACGTTATCGCGATCGCCAAGACAGTATTCTGAGTCGTTTGCGTCATTTGTTGCCAGATGGTGAAGAACTTATGGCTGTACATCGCTTAGACCAAGACACTTCTGGTATTCTTTTGCTAGCTCGCGATGGGCAAACTTATCGGCAACTCAGTCAGCAATTTCAGCAACGACAAGTTCACAAAGTTTATGAAGCCGTGCTTGCTGGTTCTCTTACCACTGAGAGCGGTGTTATAGAATTACCTTTGTGGGGAAATCCTGAAAATCGTCCTCATCAACAAGTTGATTGGCAGTATGGAAAACCTAGCGTAACTCACTTTCAGGTAGTGGCGAAAGAAGGAAACTATACTCGCGTAGAATTTATACCCCTTACAGGGCGGACTCATCAACTGAGAGTTCATGCTGCTGATAAAAGCGGACTTGGAATACCTATATTGGGCGATCGTCTTTATGGATGTCATGTTGAAGCAAGTCGATTACATTTGCACGCTAGAGAACTTTGCTTTCAACATCCGCAGCACGGAAAAGCTTTGTACTTGGAGGCAAAGACACCATTTTGACAGGGAATTTGTGGCAGCGACAAAATTGAGCGTCTAAAATCTTGACTGAGACTACAAATGCACAATAATGGTATTCTGGCTCATTTCAATGTAGGAGTGCTCTTTAAAAAGTTCAACTAAAGATTGAAAGTTTTCTGAAAACAGGGTTTCAAGTTCTGAGTTTTTAATGTTCCCTGTTGTAATTAAAAGTAGTTTATAGGGTTGCTGAACAGTTAAGAAAGGGTTGATAAAATCTGAATCTTTTGTAACTAAAATTCGACTTTCTTGAATTGATATAACATTAATTTCAGGATTCGAGGTAGCCTTTTGCTTAGGTAAATCTCTGGTATGAATATCGTAACCTGAAGCTTGTAGAAAACGCGCAAGGCGAATCGGTAACTGAGCATCAACAAGAAATTTCATGAGGCAATTTTATGAATGCTTTTAACTTGACTAAGTCGAGCTGCAAACAACAAGACAGCCAAAATATCCTCATACTCTATGTCGTCATAATCTTCCAAGATTTCCTCCGTGGTCATACCAGAACTTAGTAACTCCAAGATTAACTCAACTGGGTAACGAAGTCCTCGGATGCACGGTTTTCCATGGCAGATATCAGGATTATGGGTGATGCGTTGTAAAAGTGTGTTATCCATGTTGTCAGTTCTCAGCAAACGTTACGTTTTAAGGGTTACAGCTTGTTAAGGTACAATTATACTTGATAGTGTTAAACCTGCGAGAAAACACTTTTTTTGAAGAAGAATTCAGAATTCAGAATCAATCAGTTGACGGTAGGATTCGCTACTGATTGAAGACCAGCAAATTGACCCAATCTATACTCACCGTCGCCAGATGAAGCGCGAGCGCGTGTCCGAATATTGTCTTCTTCAACCCACTTGTTATGAGAGGAATTGTAACCAGTATATTCAATAAAGTAACGGTTACCTTTCACTTGTTCAACAGTTGCCTTGTACCACTCCTCATCGTCACTATCCCAAACCTCTACTTTTGTCCCTTATGTATACCGATCGGTATCAGTTTTCATAGCGCGGGGCGTTAACTGCTGTTCTTGCTCGACGGCGAGAACCCCTGCAACGCGAGGAATTGGGATACCTATCAATTGGGCGCTCGTCTCTATGGATGTCATGTTAAAATTTCTTAAAAGAGTTTGTTTTATTCAAGAAAGGAGTCTCCGTGACTACTGAGATAAGTCTGCCAGGAAACATACGTGATACTGTCGAACAATTTCAACAGCAAGAAGAAGTATTTCAGTGGACTAAACAGTGGTATCCGGTGGCTGTTGTAGATTTCCTAGACTCTTCTCGCCCGCACGCAATGCAGTTACTGGGAAAAGATATTGTGTTGTGGCGCGATGGAGCTAATAAATGGCGATGTTTTGAAGATCGTTGCCCTCATCGATTGGTTCCACTTTCAGAAGGTCGTGTGGAATCTGATGGAACGCTTTTGTGTGCATACCACGCTTGGCGTTTTGATTCTCAAGGGAACTGTGTCAACATTCCTCAATCACAAAATAAGCAAACTGAGGCAAAGAATTGCTCGAGCACGAGGTCATGTGCTGTCGCTTATCCCACTCAAGAATGCCAAGGTTTGCTGTGGGTATGGTCAGAGTCAGGTTCACAAGCTCAACAGGAAAGTCAATTGCGATCGCCACGAATCATACCAGAGCTTGAGAATATCTCAGATAAAGTGGTGCAGCTATCTTGGAATATACGCGATCTTCCCTACGGATGGGACTTTTTCATGGAGAATGTGGCAGATCCCGCTCATGTTCCTGTCTCTCACCACGGAATTATTGGTAATCGCTACAAAGATGCCAAGTACTATGACATGAAGAGAGTGCGGAATGTATCTACCCAAGATGGGTTTTCTTTTGAAATTACGCCAACGGCTCCTAATATAGAACAAGCAGTTCATGACTTTCAACCACCATGTCACATGAGAATTGTCACAAGCAATACGGATGGTGGAAAGCTCATACTAGCATTATATGCTACCCCGACTCGACCGGGATGGTGCCGTCATATAGGATGTCAAGTGTTAGTGAAGAATAATGCAGGGCAAAAGCCAAATGGGTTGGGTTTTTTTGGACTACCCATGCCAAATTGGTTAATTCACGTGTTGTCTTCTTTATTCTTACATCAAGATTTGGTGTTCCTTCACTATCAGCAGAAGATTCTGGAGCGACGAAAGGACAAATGGCTCAATGCAGTTTATACTCCCAACCCTCAAGACAAAATGGTAATTACTTTTCGTCAGTGGTTGGAGACAAGAGCAGGAGGTGGTGTTCCTTGGGCTGCGGAAGCTCGTCTTGCTTCAGAAGAGGGGGACAAGCAAAAGCTTTTTGATGTTTGGACAACTCATACTCAACACTGTAAGGTTTGCCAAGATGCTCTGAAAAATTTCAATCGCCTCTCTGTATCGGCTTATGTAGCTGCTGCTGTGTGTTTGTTTGTGGGGGTAATTGTGGATGCACGGGCTATGGCTGTGAAAGTTGCGATAGCTTCGCTTGCGCCAGAGGCGATCGCATCCTCTCAGCAAACAGGTGACTCGATTCTGGCTGTTATTCCTCCTGCTAGTTTTTGGTTGGCAATTGGAGGCGCAATTCTATTTGCAGTAGTGGGATACCAGCTCAAGAGATTTAGCCGACTCTTCTATATTTATAAGTTTGAACACGCCCGCAATGATTGATTTTTTCTAGGACACTCTACAATAACAGGATGAATTCCTCCACACTTAAACCGACATCTCGAATAATTAATTGCTCGTAATGTTCGTGTTGCTAATTCTTGACGATCTCGAACAACGACTTGGATAAACGGTTCATCTCGGCGAAGAATTATGTGGCTGCTTTCTCTCCGCTTTTGATAAAACCCTACCTTTTGCAAAGCTTTTACACACTCTTTGCCTGAAATTCTTGGTAATTTACTCACACAACAGCCAGAAATGCTTCAAAAGTTTCTTCTGGAACGGGTAAACCATCTTCCTCTAAAGCTGCGATGTAACCCGCGATCGCTTCCTTTATGTTTGCTAGTGCCTCATCTTTAGTCTTACCTTGGCTAATACATCCTCTGAGGCTAAGACCGTAAAACTTGCCGCCAGTCACTAGGGTAACGTAGCTGCAAGCTCAACGATGCGTTTTCCACTGCTTCGACCACATTAACCAGCATCGCTTTGTTCGGAGCAACTTCTTCTGTGGGATTCTGCCAGCGACTTGGTGAAGACGTTAATTGCTCCCTTAGTTGAAGCGTAAGTGACCATCATTGGATTCCCGACGATCGACGTGGTGCTGCTGGTGTTAACGATCGCCCTCTTAGCGTCATTCAGTGTCACAGTTTCAAAGACGTTCTGAGTCATTAGCTAAGTCTCCTTTGTATTTGAAACGCAATTTCAACTTAGTTCACACGATCATAAATTATTCGGTTAAGCAATCTCAATCACCGCTTTACCAATCAGCTTGCCACTTTCCTGTGCTTCGTGAGCCGCAGCAACTTCATTGAGCGAGAAGCGTTGAGCAATGTTGTGGCGTAACGCGCCCGCTTCAAGGGCAGAAGTGATGTCGCGAATTGCCGCTTGCTTGGCTTCATTTGGCATTGTGTAAACCAGCACTAAGCGAATCGTAACGTTATTCAGTTGCATCGACAGGAACGGTAGCGCGGGGCGATCGTCTGAATTAGCGCTTGAATAAGATGTGACAACAGAGTTTGGTCGCAACACTGCCTCTGTAATTGGTAGATTCGCTGTGAAATTGACATCAATGATACGATCGATCCCGCGTCCATCTTCTGCGCCTGTGATTTCTTTGATGCGCTGCGCCACATCTTCTGACTTGTAGTTAATGATGTGGTCTGCCCCAGCACGCCTAGCTAGTTCCGCTTGTTCGGGACGACTCACTGTGGTAACAACAGTCGCTCCCCCCCATTTTGCCAGTTGTAGGGCATAGTAGCCAACTGCACCTGCACCACCAGTGACTAGAATTGTCTGTCCTTTTACAGACCCATCGGCAAATACACAACGATGCGCTGTCATCGCTGGAACACCGAGGCAAGCTCCTTCCGGGAAACTAGTATTATCAGGCAGACGAGCAGCTTTGTCACTCGGTACCACAGCGTATTCAGCCGCCGTGCCAAACCCTCGTATTCGCTGCGTTTCATAAAGCCAAACCCGCTCACCGATACGAGACGTGGGAACGCCTTCACCGACACTGTCAATCACCCCTGCCCCATCATTGTGTGGAATCACATGCTTAAACGGCATTGCTATTCCACCCCAACCGCCGCGCGTTTTGGTGTCGGATGGGTTCACAGCTGAGGCATGAATCTTGACTCGAACTTCACCGGGACTAGGATTCGGTACGGGCATTTCACCGTACTGCATCACGTCCTTTGCCGCACCTTGCTTTTCATACCAAGCGGCTTGCATTGTTTGTATTGTTTCCATTGTTTTCTCCACTATCTAAATACTCCATGCAAACAATCAGTTGAGCGTTGACAGACTTAACCAAAAATCTTCTGTCAATGAGCCGCTGGAAAGACGGCCAGTTTGGGAATGCGGACATGAGCAGGCTGTTCCAGAATGAAACGAATGGCCCGTGCAACGTCTTCTGGTTCGATCGGTTCTTCTCTCACGAAGTAATCACTCTTGTTCTGTTGCCAACCGTCATAAATGCCCGTGGTAACTCCGGCTGATTCGATACAGGCAACACCGATTTCGGTTCTGTGCCAATTCCATGCGTAGTGAATCTGTAACGTCTTCGAGTTGCGTACAAGGACACGCACCGGAAGACCCAGCCTAGTAAGACGTTTGATTAACTCTTGTCCAACAGTGCTGGTTGCACCAGCTACCAAAATCATAGTTTCTCCTTTACTGCACCAAAACATTCTTGTTCAAAGAAAGATAGAAGTTGCTGACTCAGTTCAACAGGGCACTCGTCATAAACAAAGTGACCGCAATTTTCGAGGATAACACCGCGCACATTTGAGGCTGTACGAGCGACGTTGGTAAGCATAAAGTTACCACTTCCTTTGTCGCCGCCTACTGCAAGAAATGGCATCAAGAGCGGTGTCTTGCCTAAAGTGGCATTGTCGATCGCATCTTGGGCGAAAGCGCGGTAGTAGCCAAAGCCTGCACTCATGCCACCAGGAGCCACGTAGGAGCGGAGATATTCCTCAATGTCGGCATCGGTGATAGCCTCTTGCCGATACACATAGTGCGACCTGAAAGCGAATTTCGTCAAAAACTCTTTTTCGCGTCCCTTGGTTAGCATTTCGGGAAACTCTGGGGCTGCAAAGAAGCCAAAGTGCCAAGAGCCACCTTGAGCCGGATTCATTGCTGCCTCTAGTCCCAAACCTGGAATACCAGAATCGATCAAAGCCACCGCAGCCACGAGATCGGGATGCTGAGCAGCAAGGCTGTAGGCAACAGGTGCGCCCATATCCTGACCCGCGACGTAGACACGATCGATCCCCAAACTTTGCAACAGCTTATAAACATCGTCAGCCACTGCTTTCTTCGTGTAGTCGCCATCGGCAGGACGGCTACTCTCACCCAAGCCACGCATATCCGGTACGTAAAGCCTATAGCGCTCGGCAAGCGTGGGCATCACCTTCCGCCACCCGTACCAGGTTTGTGGATAGCCGTGAAGGAGCAAGACTGCTTCCCCGTTCTCCCTGCCTCCCGTAACGTAGTGTAAACGAATACCATTGACTTCAGCCGTGCAATGAGTAAATCTGGTGTTGAAACTTTCCTCATTAACCATAGTCTTTATCCTTGCTTAACAACAGCGTTTACGACTAATCTGCTAAGTCTTTACAGCGACAATTACACCTGTTTGAAGAAGAGGCTGGCTACATCATCTTCAATTTGATTGACGGCACCAATTCTGCGAATCGTCTCTGTCACAGGGTAGCTTTGTTGACCAGTCAGAGTTAGTTGTAGCACCGAGAACGAGAATGGTGGGTTTATAATTCATAGTTTGTTCTTGTTTCTACTTCTTGCTACCAGTCATGGCATCTTTCTGCACTTCACTAGGTTCGCCCCGCCAGCCAGTTTTCCTGAGCCACTTCTCGAAGCTCATCAAGTCTGGGTGAATTTTCAACAGCGATTCGTAATCCCGTGGCAATCCGTACTCAATGAAAAATTGCAGCATATTAACCTGATCGTGGACATTGGGAATGTCGAGGGCAGCATATTCTTCTAGAGTCATCGGACTGTATTCGGCTCCAACGCCTGTTACACGCTCCAGCGCAGCGGCAATTTCCCCAAACGTGAGGCTTTCACTTCCAATCGGCAATGTCTTACCACCTCATTCTTCTGGATGTGCGAAGATGTGAGCAGTGAAGAAAGCAATATCATCAAGCGCTACCATTGGCCAGACTGCATCAGCCATTGGCAATCTGAAAATGACTCCTTCACGGCCATCACTCAGTGTACCCTGTTCGGGTACAGCAAATTGCTTAACGTTCTCAATGTAAGGTAATGTGACAAGCACAGTGACGTGGCGCGAATACCAACCATCAGATTCCTGATTCATGAATTCCTCAGAACGTCGCCAGTTAATTTCATGCTCCACCGCAGCTTTAGAGTCAAAATGAGGCACTGGAAGGCGACCGTGAGACAGGGTAACACAGGAATCTAATGACGAATACACAAAGTGTTGCACTCCAGCAGTACGTGCTGCTTCAAGCGATCGCAATCCCTGTTCGCGTTCGGCGCTTACAGTGCAACTTTCCCAGAAATTGGTATTGCAAAACACACCATATACACCTTCCATTGCTGCTGCAACACTAGCAGAGTCATTAATGTCACCTTGAAAAAGCTCAACTCGGTTTCCTTCCTTGCCCATTTCGAGAAGTTGTTGTGCATGAGAGCTTTCAGGATTACAAGTAAAAGCACGAATGTGCCAGTTATTATTTTCATCAGCCAGCAGTCGGCTAACAATAGGGCGACCCATTGCACCTGTTGCTCCAATTACGAGAATTGTACGTGCAGTTGGTTTGTTCATGCTCCTAACTTGCTCTATACGGTAAGAAACATTCATTGCTATTGATTGTGGATGCCCGCCTCTGGCAAAAATCCCAAATGGTCAAAGCTAAATAAAATGGATGAAGTCGAGTTCAACTCATAATTGGCGCTGAAGAATGTTCGTGAACAATTAACCAGCGTCCGTCGTCTTGCCGTTGCCAAACAAGTGATGCACGACCAACTGTCTCAACCGATTGACCGCTCTTGAAAGTTCCTTGGATTTTGAAGTAGCAAGCTGTCCAGGCAATATCACCTTGGCGAAATACCTCCAAATCGTCCTTGTTTAGGATAATATTGAAATCGGCAAAGCTATTCATAATCCGAGTTAATTCAGCCTTGTAGTTATCCCAACCTTTGATAACCCCGTCAGTGTGGAACACATCGTAGGCGGTTAGTTCGGCTCCTTTGCTGTAAAAGCGTTCTGCAGAACTGATTTCAAATGAATTACGCCCAGGACTCCAAGCAGCGAGGTAATCCTGCACCAAGTTCTTAAATTCTTCGCGTTCTTTTGGTATCAATGTCAATTGCACGGCTTATCTCCTTAATATATGAGTTGTTTATCAGGATGAGTAGCTTTTGGTCATTATGGCTTGTTTCCTCATCAAGCTAGTTCCAATAACAGCACTTCCGCCGTATTAATAGCAGCGATCGCCAGTCGTTCTTCGTCACGCACTGCGGCACCATCACCTGCTTTAATTGGAGTACCATTGAGCATCGCCTCCCCCCGCATCACCTGTATCCAGGCATGGCGGCTTCTGCTGAGGTGATAGACGGCTTGTTGCTCCTTATCTAGGGTGGTGAGGTAGAGCAAGGCATCTTGGTGGATAGTTAAAGACCCATCGCGACCATGTTGGGAAGCGACTAGGCGTAGCACGTTGCGTCGTTCCTTAAAGGAAAATGTTTTGTGTTCGTAACAGGGTGGCAATCCTTCTTGTTCGGGTACGAGCCAAATTTGCAACAGATGAACGAGTTCAGTCGCAGAAAGATTAACTTTGGAGTGTGCGATGCCAGTTCCAGCACTCATGCACTCTATGTCACCAGTATGGACGAGCGCATGGTTGCCTAAGCTGTCTTCATGCACGAGACTGCCTTTAAGAACGTAGAGGAGTATTTCTACGTCTTGGTGAGCGTGTGCTGGGATACCGCAGCCAGTTTGCACGCAAACTTCATTGAGAGCTAGGAGATCGCGAAAACCAAGGTAGCGCGGATCGTGATAGGAGCCGAAGGAAAACGTGTGGTAAGAGTCCAGCCCGCCAAACTGCGTGTGACCTCTTTCCTGGGCTAGTCGAAGTTCAATCATTACCTGCTACCTTGTACCAAACTCTATTTATTAAGAGTAGAAACAAGTTTCTTTCTTGCCATCGCTCATTTATGGCAAATTCAGCTGCCTCTAAAGAGCAACCGCACGACTCTTCTTAAGGAGGAGTACTTTCTACCCCTGGATTAGTTCAAGGAATCAGTCATAAATATTGCAAGCATATTCATAAAAAGGACGGTTACTCGTATGTTTTCTAAGATATTTGGACTGCCATTAAAATGGCACGTGTCGCGGTTCCTTTTTGGTCTAAAGACGCTCATGTTCCCCGCTCACGAAGGTTTTTAGATGAAAGAAAATACGATCGTTCGGATTTACGGAACTGGCGAACCAGAGGTAATGAAGTATGAAACACATCCTGTAGCTGAACCTGGTTCTGGCGAAATCCGGCTGAAGGTAGAAGCAATCGGGGTTGGATTCGGTGAATGCCATTGGAAACAATGCTGTTGGAACCGTCGATGCGGTTTCGTCATGTCCTGAAACATTTCAGCAAGACGACGCTTAAGGATGGCAATCAAATCCGTCCCGTCATGCTACCAAGTTTCATTATTTCGGAATTATTTGGAGTAATTTGGGGTTAATCGGACTTAACCGAACCCCAAATTTACCTTGTTGCTCATTTGAGCGCTCCCTTGCGGGGTATTGTTTGCCTCGACACTGCTTAAGAGCTTGTGTTTATGGGTTTTGGTGTTGCACTGTGTGACGCAGCCATGTTCCTTGCCCGACGCTTGAGACTGGCTAATCTCCCGCGCGTCATCACTCCTAAGCAGACCTAAACCAACCCTTACGGGTAACTTTGAAACTGGTTCAAAGTTGAGTCATGGCGGAGTCAGTAAGACGAATTACTCCGTTTTACTCTGGATTACTCCAGTTCACTTACTCCTCTGCTTAAGCATTTCCTCATCTATAATAAAAGTGATTGAGAAGAATCCTATCAATGGAAACAAATTTTGATAGACCAGCCAATCCATTCGATCCAACAGATCCTTATGTCCGTACTGCTCAAACGTTCCCCATCTTGACAGAGGAGCAGATTCAGCGAGCCAGATTGCTCGGTCAGGAAGAATTTTTGCCAAAAGGAACTATCCTGTTTGAGCGAGGGCAACGTAGCGTTGATTTTTTTATCGTATTGCAGGGCAATATAGAGATTTACGAGCATCGACGTGATGGGCTGAATGTGTTTACTGTACACCGGGAACATCAGTTCACTGGAGAATTAGATTTATTGAATGACCGACAAATTTTGGTCGGCGGTCGTATGGGCGAGGACGGGAGTGTATTGCGCTTTCATCGCCCGCAGTTTCACAAACTGATGACTGCTGAGCCGGATATCGGTGAATTGGTCATGCGAGCGTTTATTCTCCGTCGGATGGGCTTTATTTCCCACCAACAAGGCTCTGTCACGCTGATTGCGATGAAAGAATCTGCTGATAAGCTGCGAATTGAAAGATTTTTACGCCGCAACGGCTATCCTTTGGAGGTACTTGATTATGATACTGCCTGCCAGGAAACAGCTTTTTTGAAAGATGTTGACATTGAAGAAGAAAATTTCCCAGTGGTGTACATTCACTTGGGCGAGGAGCTGTTGTACAATCCTTCTAACTTACAATTAGCTGAATGCCTTGGCTTAGTCGAGACACTGCCACCAGACCATATCTATGACGTCGCTATTATTGGTGGTGGACCTGCTGGGCTTTCCGCTGCTGTTTATGCTGCTTCAGAAGCCTTAGATACTGTAGTGATAGAGGCTGAAGCGCCAGGGGGACAGGCTGGCACTAGCTCAAAAATTGAAAACTATCTGGGTTTCCCTACTGGAATTTCTGGGCAGGCTCTGGCTGGAAGGGCACAGGTGCAGGCTCAGAAGTTCGGCGCAACCATTGCACTTCCCTTTTCTGTCAACAATATTGATTGCCAAAGACAACCGTTCACCCTGACGTTAGATAATCAAACAAAGATTCAGACTAAAACCGTTGTAGTAGCCTCTGGTGCGCGGTATCGAACTCTGAATTTCGATCATCCCTTTGACAATGCGGGGGTTTATTATGCCGCAACGGCGATGGAAGGAAGTTTCTGCCAGAACGAGCAAGTCATTGTTGTAGGAGGTGGGAATTCAGCCGGACAAGCGGCTGTCTTCTTATCCGGTTATGCCAGCCACGTTCATATGCTGGTACGCGGTGAGAATCTGAAAGCGAGTATGTCTGATTACTTAATCGATCGCATCAACGCCTCGGAGCGAATCACTCTACATACACAGACTGAAATCACTGCCTTAAACGGTGATAGGCATCTAGCAGAAGTGACTTGGCATAATAGCCGCACTGATACAACCGAAACGCATAATATTCGCTATGTCTTTCTAATGATTGGTGCAGTTCCGAATACCCATTGGTTGCAAAACTGCTTGACGCTGGATGAGAAAGGCTTTGTTTGTACAGGTGTTCAGCTTATCGATCGTGAAGTCTGGAAATTACAAAGACACCCGATGATCCTGGAGACCAGTGTTCCTGGTATCTTCGCTGCTGGCGATGTACGCTCTGGTTCTGTGAAGCGTGTTGCCTCAGCGGTGGGTGAGGGGGCAATCATCATCAGCCAGGTACATCAGTTTTTAAGTGAGCAGAACGGATAGTCAATTACGGCAGTTCGCGAGACCACAACTCGCACGATTCAACGCTTCTTTGACAACCAGGCAGTAGGCAAATGTCAATCCAGCCGCACGAGACCACGTTTGAGCGCCGTGGTTGCCGCAGAAGTCCGATCGCTAGCTTCTAACTTCTTTAAAATAGTCTTGACATGAGTTTTAACTGTGCCTTCGGTAATGTAAAGTGTCGTACCGATTTCGCTGTTGCTTTTACCAGCGACAATCAGGCGTAAGACCTCTACCTCGCGGGCGGAGAGTTCCGGGCTATTTAGTCGCTCGACCAATTTGAGTGCCATCTCCGGTGAGATGCGCTTCTGACCTGCGTGTACAGCACGGATTGTGTTGAGCAACTCTTGGCGCGATGTGTCTTTAAGTAGATATGCCATCGCGCCAGCACGTAAGGCGCGGTAAATATCTTCGTCACTATCGTAAGTCGTCAGCACAATAATGCGGGCGTTTGCTGATTGTTGGCGGATGAGCGTTATAGCTTCGACACCTTCCATTTGTGGCATCCGCAGATCCATAAGAGTAATATCAGGCTTATACTGGCTGAAGAGTTCCACTGCTTCGTGTCCATTTGCGGCAACGCCTGCAACGAGCATATCCTTAGAGTCTTCGATGATACAAGCTAGACCTTCGCGCACAACGGGGTGATCGTCTGCGACCAGAACACGGATTTGTTCTTTGTGAACCAGTTCCTTTTCACTCATGTGTACTACTTTGTTTCAACTATTGAAGAGTTGGGAATTGCCAGACAGCTTGCGATCGCGCTTACTTGGTATTTGGGAGAACTGGTATCGCAACGCTAACTTTTGTTCCTTGACCGAGCTTACTAGTTATGGTCAAGCGTCCGCCAACGTACTCAGCTCGTTCGCGCATACTAGTTAGACCGAAACCGACTCCAGTACTCTCTGCTTCAGAATTTCCTACCTGCCGCTGCGAGTCAAGGTCAAAGCCTTGTCCATCATCATGCACGCTCAGGCAGACCTCTTGACGAGTATAGACTAACTCAATCCATACATTGGTGGCACAAGTATGTTTTAAGACATTGGTCAGTGCTTCCTGACATATGCG
The DNA here is from genome assembly GCF_045865695.1 of Scytonema hankhaensis NUACC26. Lineage (NCBI taxonomy): Bacteria > Bacillati > Cyanobacteriota > Cyanophyceae > Nostocales > Scytonemataceae > Scytonema > Scytonema hankhaensis. The sequence continues at coordinate 133,131 of NZ_BAACAP010000251.1, read as the reverse complement.
TAGCAGATTTTCTTCTACATTTGGCTGTAACAAAACATACGTACCAGTCACTTGAAAACTCACTTTAACCGATGTGTCCTGGGTCATCCTTTCGGCGATGCTAACCAAGGCACGTGCTAAATCGCTTGCTTCGAGTGCTTGAGGACGTAACGCCCGCACTGAACGGCGCACCTCAGCGAGACTTTCACGGGCTAACTGGCGTGCCCGATTAAGGCGCATTTGCGCTTTCTGGGGTGCCTTGGTCAGGACGTTTTCAGCACCTTCCAACTGTACCACAATACCAGTAAAGCCCTGTGCTAAATTATCGTGGAGCTCCCTCGCCATGCGATTGCGTTCCTCCAGCACTGCCGATTCTTGCGCTTGCTTGGCTAACCGAGCGATCTGAATGGCTAAGCTAGCTTGATACGCCAACACGCGAGCTAGTTCCAACTCCTCAAGCTTGTAGTCGCGCTGCTTCTTGCTGCGTATGGTAAGGTATCCTAAGAGTGTCTGTGCGAAAACAAGAGGAACAATAAGAATTGTCTTAATCCCCCGCTTTGCCAAGCTTGTGCAGTAAGGGGCGTATGCAAACGATTGGGTAAAATCCTGTTCCTTGTGGATCAAAATCTTTTTCTCCCGTAGCAACGGCAGATATTCTTCATCCCACTTCCTAAGCGGATTTTGTGATAAAGGGACGCAAGTAGAGGTCTGTGCTACGGGTTGGATCTGACTATCCTCGTAGTTGACATGCAATACTGTATTGTCTTGTATTTGGTCGTACAGCCAGACACCGCCAGAACACTCGCCTAACTGTTCGGCAATTGCTTGCAGCACATAGCCAAGAAAGTTGTCGTTCAGGACAGGCTCTGCATTCAGAACTGTGAGAACCTTAACCAGGGTTTCTGTCTGCCCTCGGGACACTTGTTCGGCACGGTGGCGTTCAGTAATCTCAGCCTGTAACACTTCGTTTGCCTTTGCTAGCTCGGCTGCACGCTCCTGGGTTAAGCGATTTCGCTCTTGAAGAATGGCAGTCTCCCGACTTAGCTCAACTAAGCGGTTTATATGCAAGGCGAGCGTGACTTGGTGTGCCAGTGCTTGGCTTAGCTTAACCGATTCGGCTGTAAAGTTGCCGTCTTTAAGAGCCAGAGTCAACTTGCCAATTGTCTCCGAGCCGAGTAGTAGGGGTACTGAGAGCAGCTTACTTATACTGTGAGCTATCAGCCACTCGCGTTGTGATGGCTTAAACACAGGATTATTGGCGATGTTACTGTGAATGACCAGACGACGAGCTGAATAGACAGTTTGCCACGCAGCACTGTCAGCTATAGAATCTGGCACCGTTGCATTGGGATGTCCCAACTGCTGTTCCCCAGTTAGAATCTGCCCCTCGTAGCACATCATATACAGGTAAGCGACTTCTTTGGCTGAATCTACTAGCCAAACACTAGTAATGGGGACATTTAACTGCTGAGCAATGGCAATCATTACCTGACCTAAAAATCTGTCTAGATCTGGATTCTCGACTAGTTCTTCTAGCGTGCGGACTAAGACTGTTGTTTGTCGGTGGGCTAGTTGCTCGGCACCTTTCAACTTGTTAAGCTCTCGATACGCTTGTGTTATCTTGCCTTGCAGCGCAACTTCTGCTTGCCGACACTTAGCAAGTTCGGTTTGCAAGGTAACATTTGCCTCTGTTAGTTTGGCAATCTGTTGCCGAAGCAGTTGCATATCCAGCTCTAAGTCAGGTTCCATAGGTAACTCTAAGGCTTCCTCTGCCTTTTCCAGCATTTCACGTACCAGGATAGTTAGCAATATATCACCAGTAAGAATTCGCGCTTATTGAAGTGAAATTTTGGCAAAGGCTTTTAACGCGCTCTACTTAACTCCCGCTATGTTAACCTTGGAGAAAATAACTTGACCATTTTGAATATGCCCGCAATAATTGAGTGTTTTAAGATATGAAACTTCGCTGCCAAGTCTCATCTTCTTTAGATAACTTGGGAATGCAAGGTGTATTATAGTCGATAGCGAGTTCTAATCGAGCGCGATCGTACACGCGATGTAGCAAGGGTTGCAATTCCAATAGTGGCGGTTCTTGCGTACAAAGCGCGTGCTAAATCAATATCATAGTGCCAAGAAAGTAAAGCTCTAATTTCAAAATTGTGAAAATTCCTAAAGCCAAATCCACTCCGCTTTATTAACTTCAATTTATTATTGATTCCTTCTACTACGACCTTCGTTGTTTTTCTTTCAAAATATCCTACTACTTCTCCAAACCACCGTTTAATTGTCTTGACACTTTTTTGATAATAAGGTTCAGCTGACTTTAACCAATCGATTAGTTTTAACATTCCTGTTCCTAAATCTTTGCTCTTATCAAATATATCGTGAAACTCTTCCTTCAATGAATGCATTCTTGCTATTAAAGGAGAAGCTTCTCTAATTTTATCTAATTTCTCTTTTTGCTTTTCTGTCACGCACCGGGCAAGAAAAAAAGGCGGAACCCTATTATAGGATATCCTCTCCTACCCCTTGATTTATCTAGGGGCTTGAGGGTTCCGCCTTTTTTTAAGAGCTTGATCCTCGTCAGCTTATTTTCAGCTTTTAAGATTGTAAATTTATTCCCTTTTAAACTTTCAAATACTTTCTCTCTCTCTGGCACATTTAATTCTGAGGCTATTTTCTTTTCTGCTATTCTAACTTGATTTAACTCTTCATGTATTACCTTGGTAACATGGAACCTATCTACCGTTATTAGAGCGTTTGGACAAATCTTCTCGACTAAATATTTATAGTTTCCTGTCATATCAATACTGACTTCTTCTATTTGAAGAAGAACTTCTTCTCCCCACTGTTTCATAGTCTTTTCGATTTGAATTTGTTTTCTTTCTTTTACCAATCCTATTAATTTTCCTGAATCTATATCTACTAGCACAACAATAAATTTACCTTGTCCTTTAACTAAACTAATTTCGTCTATTCCTAATCTTCTCAGATTTGTTAAATCTATCGGCATCACATTGTTTGCTACATCTTCGATCAATTACCTTGATTCTTCTTTGGTTAAGCCATTATTTCTAGACACACTACTTACATTACTATTAATCACTTGTTTAACAATGTTTTCCGCGTATCGATGTGTATATGTTTTTTTCGTTCCTACAAAATTTAACTTCTCACTAAATGTTTTGCAACATTTTTTGCATTTAAATCTTCGTCTATTTACATCTAGTATTACTTCTTTATCTCCCATTGGTAAATCTTTGACTAAATATTTTTTATTTTGGTGTAGATGTTCCGACCTTGTACCACAATGTGGACAAACAGCACTTTTCACCTTTTTATGTACTGATAAAAATAAGATTTTATCCTGTTGCACACTTGATTCTACTACTACTTCAGGCAAATTTAAGAGTGGAGTCATTATTCTTTTCATAATTAGCTTTACTCAAAAATATTAGAACAAATATTAATATTTTAGCACGCTAAGTACGCAAGAACCACTATTTTGCCAGTCAAATAACCGTCAAATAAAACTCAAAGCTCAAAAGCTAGATACAATAGGGGTTTTAAATAACGACAGGATGATTTTGTAACTTCAGACTATTTTGCCAGTCAAATAACCGTCAAATAAAACTCAAAGCTCAAAAGCTAGTCAAGCCCAAAAAGGACATACTTTGTGTGTTTTTTAGATTCACTACTTGGATCGTAAGGTTTGCTCAACCCCGCCTTTATTGTGTCTGTGATAATACGTGAGGCAATCGAGGCATTCTCTGAGGAAATTGAAAATTTTTTTCGCAATGAAGAATTAGTCATTTGTTCGTTAGATACGAATCGCAAACAAGCATGCTGATAACACGCTCTTATTCTGTCTTCCTTGTCTTGTGCAAAATAGCCTCATTTTGCAACAAATTTTAACTTAATCCGATCGCTGTTTAGCTGTTGCTCAATAAATTTAACGCTAGTTTAGTAATTTCTACGGTAAAACTATAAGATTTATGGCTAAGCGATCGCTTCAAGGATGTCATACCGTTGTTAGTCGGTTACACTTACATACCCAACAGGGAGAAAAAGAATGACTGAGGAAATTAAAGTACAAGCAAGTAGCGGTAATGTATTTGCCGATTTGGGTTTAGAGAACTCCGATGAATTGCTGGTAAAAGCTGAACTTGCACGTAAGATTAGTAACATTATTGCTACACAACAAATAACGCAGGCTGAAGCAGCAGAACTTTTAGGAATCGATCGAGCAAAGGTTTCTGCTTTGATGACGGGAAAATTATCAGAATTTTCGACTGTGCGCCTGTTTCGCTTCTTGAATGCACTAGGTCAAGATGTAGAGATTGTAGTGACAAGCAAACCTCAATCTGACTTACAAGCTCAAACACGAGTTGTGTCTAGGTAATCTTTAGTAATATAGCGGTTTTCACTAGAATGAAGTACAGATTTATCCGCTACGGGCTGCTACAGGCTGCGGTTCCATAATTTTTTTATGTATTGTACCCAATTGAAAACCGCCATATATTCAACAAGGAGAGCAAAAATGACTGAGAAAATTAAAATACAAGCAAGTACTTAACGATAACAGATATCAATCTAAAAATCTAAAATCCAAAATCTAAAATCCGAAATCGTATAATTTATGACTTTTGCTGTGGGGTCTTTGGTTAAAGTACGCGATCGCGAATGGGTGGTTTTGCCAAAATCGAATGAAATGCTAGTTGTACTTCCTCTTGGAGGAACTGAGGATGAGGTGACGGGTATTCATCTAGCTTTGGAATCTGTGGAATCGGCTCGCTTTGATTTGCCCGAACCCACACAGCTAGGCGATTATTGTTCTTGTCGGTTGTTGCGGGATGCTATTCGATTGGGTATTTATATTTATTTGCCACAGGGTTAGGAGGGGGAAATGCAAACTCGCCAACGTCAAAGTTTTATCACAATTCGTACTGAAGGAGCCATTCTTCCAGCCGATCTGTTGCAGCGCATTGCTGAGGGCGAAGCCCTGGGGCAGGGTTTTTTGTCCCATCCCAGTAACGGAGAATTGCGGCAAAAACTGAGAACGGGAACGCTCAACACTCAAGATTACTACCGTCAACTTTTGCGCTTGGTTTATCGGTTGTTGTTTCTGTTTGTAGCAGAAGACAGAGAATTGCTGCTCGAACCCAGTAGTGATGCCGTAGCAAAAGAACGTTCACCCGCAGATCCATCTGTTGCTCATCCACTACGTTAATCTTTCTCAATCTTTAATGCTTTTGTGCTTCTGCATAAAGTCGGTAATGCCGCCATCCGTTTTTCACAATCTTCTCCTTGTGCTTGAAACCACGCAAGAGTTTCTGCCTCAATTGTAACCAGAATACTAAGTAATGACATAGGTTTGCGCCACTGTGACTTGCTAAAAAAGTCTTCTGTTAGTGGTGGAATATCGGAGGTATTGATTTCATCGTCTGTTAGTGCGTCAATCCTATCCTAGTTCGTTCTTGAGGTATTGTTTATAGCGTGCTCTTTTATCTCTGAAAACCAAGCAGTATCTACCTGCCAAAAATCAGGTTTTGTTAAGGAGCCAAAATCTAAATCGTGGGTAAAGACTATGTACCCATTACTTCTTGCCCATTCCATGATTACTACATCTCGTTCACGGGGATCGCCAAAACTAGACCAATGAATTGATTCAATATCGTACCTCTCAAAAACCCCAACCCAATTTGGGGACAAATTCATATCTATCAAAATTTTCATGCAGTTTTCAAGGGAACTTCAATTTCTTCTGCTCGCCAAGCTGCATAAGCTAGTGCTTCATATATATCTGCTTCTTCTAGGTAAGGATACGCATTGAGGATATCACTGGAAGAATGTCCAGATGCCATTAAGCCGACAATAGTACCAACAGTGACACGCATTCCTCGGATGCAGGGTTTACCACCCATAACTTCTGAATTGCGGGTAATTCTGGTGAGATCGTGCATAATTATATACATTTTGCATTTATTTTCTCTTTTAATTCTACCTTTAACGAGGGTTGGATAACCAAAACTGCTATCTGTTTATTGATTTATAAGGTAAAGTCTTTAGAAGTCAGATAATACGCGAAGATGTACCTTTAATGATTTAAGCGGTAGGACAGCAAATGGCTGGTTTATTGACTACCTTGTGCAAAGCTTTGACAGACTCTTTGCTTAAAATTCTTGGTAATTTACTCACACAACCCAGAAACGCTTCCAAAGTTTCTTCTGGAACAGGCAAAACATCTTCCTCTTTCCTCTAAAGCCGTGATTTAACCCGCGATCGCTTCCTTAATGTTTGATAGTTTAGTTAAATTCCGAGGTAATTATCTAAACTTTTTATACTTAAAACACGGTTATAACCGTCAGGTTGTTGTTGCGCTTTTACCTGTGTTATCAGGAACTATCTTCGTGCGTTGGATAGTTCAAACGGCAATCTGCTGACAGAGTGCGAACCTATCACACTACCAACTTAAATTGGAAGGTTTTCACATCCTCTACTGCACTCTTGCCATGTTAACCTTGGAGAAAGTACGTTAAAATCAAAAATGTTAAAGAAGGCACAAGATAATGCTTGCAAGAGAAAAATTGATTCAAGAGATTGCTCAAGCCCCAGATATTTTAGTTGAAGAGGTTTTGGATTTTCTACTGTTTGCAAAAGCTCGCCGAAGCAAGCCAGTAATTTCAGAAAATTTGCAAGAAGCTCGTCCCTTCGGTCTTTGCACTGGAGAGTTTACTGTCCCCGATAATTTTAACGATCCATTACCTGAAGAAATTTTAAGTGACTTCGAGGGTAAGTTTTAATTCAATGCAATTATTATTAGATACTCACATATTTCTTTGGTTTATTAGTGGTAGCAATCAATTATCAACAACTTTTATGGATGGTATTCAAAATCCTAAAAATACTGTCGATCTGAGTGTTGTCTCTTTAGGGGAATGCATTATTAAATATCAACTTGGAAAATTACCGCTACCAAAATCTCCTGAAATATATTGACCTGAGCAACGCGAAAGACACAAAATTAATAGCCTGACTATTGATGAAGAGAGCGTAGCTCAGTTAATAAAATTACCATCTTTACACCGCGATCCATTTGACCGTTTACTCATCTGTCAATCTCTACAGCATAACTTGACTATGTTGACTGCTGATGAAGCTATCATGGCTTATGAAATGGTTCAGTTTTGAAACTAAACTCAGAAAAGCAACCAGCAAAGGGTTTTAGCCCGTTGACAAAGACGCCTTTAATCTCCAAGTATCGTCTTTAAATGATTCTTTAATGGCTATAATATCTGAAGCTTAGTTTAGTGTCTATAAGTCTTAGTTGTATGTATATGATTGGTATAATTTTTCCTAAATATAAAAACAGAGCGATCGCACTACAAACAACCCATGAGCACCAATATCCTACTTCCTTGGCAACAAGAGGCGGTGATTCTCCAAAGCCAACGCATACTCTCCAGTTTCCAATATTGGACAAAGCACCCTCTACTTGAAGTCAGCGGTTCACCTACCCAAATAGCACAGGCATTGTTTGAAGCACCCTTTCCAGTATTTTCTCACGGGACTGAGGCAGACCCGATTTACAACTACGCTAACCGCAAAGCTTTGGAACTTTGGGAACTTGATTGGGAGCAACTCCTTCAAATGCCTTCAAGGTATTCAGCAGAACCTGTCAGTCAGGAGGAGCGCTTGCGCTTATTAAAAGAAGTGACAAACAAAGGTTACGTAAGCAATAGTCAGGGAGTTCGTATTTCTCGCACTGGTAAACGCTACGAGATTTCAGATTTCACTATTTGGAACCTACTCGACGAGGAAAATCAATATTGCGGTCAGGCTGCTAGGTTTTCCCAATGGACGCAGATTAACCAATCATGATGGTGTTGGTGGGTTTCTAACCTTAGAAAAATTAATTGGTGAATTAAACAGAAGTTGTCCGGAACAAAAAGTAGGCTCGTTGAATCTGCTACTACAGATTATTGTGAAGGATAAGTATTGGGGGGTGTGAAGCGGTGACTGGAACGCATGAGCAAGATCTGAAATTTATTATCAAACTGGATACTGAACGTAAAAAAGTTCTCCGCGTGTCCTTGGGTTGGACAATGGCTGATGTTGAACGAGCGATCGCACAATCACCATCAGTAACAGTTGAGGAAGTACTCAAAGTCTTTTCTCAAGAAGAATGGAACGAATTATCGTTGAGATTGGCATCTTTTGGAGGCTCAGAGACGAAAACTCGTCAAAGACAGCAAGCGTCCCAGAAACGACTTGTTACCATACGAGATAAGAGTATTGTTACTCTTAATGAAACAATAGCTGCTCTTCAGGAACAAATTAGAAAAGACAAAAAGCAGATTGAAATAAATAAAAAAGAACTAGAAGAACAGCATGAAAGAATTAATGAGCAAAGAAAGACAATCTTAGACCAAAAGCAAGAAATTATAATACAAGAAAAACAAATCGAAATACATCAAAAGACCTTGAATGAAAATCTTCAAGCAATTAAAAAACTCAAAAAGGGAAGTGAGATATTAATAGAGGAGAATGAGCAACTAAGAGATATAGCAGAATCCCAAAACCAGACATTAGTGAAAATTAAAAATTTTATAATGTCAACTATAAAATATATCCCAAATGAAATCAAGAAACTTTTAGACATTGGCTAGATTCAGACAGTTATACAGAATTTTATGAAAACTATCACGAGAAAACAATTAAAGTCATTAGGATGCTCAAATTATTTAGCTCAAAAGCTAACAGTTGGTGTTATGTATACCAAGGCTAAAAAAGAGCGTAATTACGTTTGTCAAGGCGTAGTTAAAAGAATTGAACATACATTGAAGAATTCACTACGGCTTCAACATAGAACCGCATTACTACTTGAAGGTTTGTTGGAAAAATTGAGAAGACCATCTCCCCTGGAGTTTCAGCAAACAGTCAATTCACCTGAAGTTGCAGAAGTTGTCAATCAAATCGATAATTTTAATAAAAGATATTCAGAGATTTGTAGAAAATCAACACAAGCAATACAGATGATAACTGATGCAATAGAAGGGCATTGTCAAACTATGCAAGAGTACGCGGATTCACTATCTACAAACGAGCGAGAAGAATTCTTGCAAAGTGTTGGAGGGACTTTATGAAAACTCTAAGTCAACTTAGAAAAGAGCTAAATAACATCAAAAAAAGAGCGGAAACAGCAATAAATGACATTGAAGAAACCACTCAAAGGTGGAACGAACAGTGTTCGCCTCGTTCTTTGTATCACCAGTTAAAAGTATCCGGAACTTATGACAAGTGGATTCAAGAGCAAAGAGAAATACAAGGAAATCGCTGTTTTAACAAAAAGTGCCGATGTCTTTTTACTGATGACAATCCATTTACTATCGATCATGTCAAACCCTTAACACCCAAAAAGATTCCAACAGATCCCGATGAGCTTTGGGGATACACGACTAACACGACAAATAACTTTATTCTGCTCTGTATTACTTGCAATAAATTGAAAAGTAACCGTACTGATATTAATATATGGGCTGGTTGGGATAAAACAGATATACAAAAACTCACACAAATATCAAAACCTCAACTGAAAATTAGGAGTTGATGATATCGCAACAGTTTTTACCTAAATAAACCATATTTTTTATAAGGGCGCAATACCTTGCGCCCCTATTGTGTCTTACTTACAATAAAAGGTACTATTATTCAATAATTCCAATCAATATTTGCATTAAAACATCTAAATCATCAGGCACGCGATACAAAGTAATGTCTTGAGTAATATGAAGAGGCTGTTGTTCTAATAAACCAAACCGCCAAGTATCACCTACTGTGACTGCACCATAAAGAATATCTTGTTCTTCTGCTATTGCCAAAGCGATTAACTCTGCTGATAGCTGAGTAAAACCTCTTGATAAATCGTCGTTTTTAGCTTCAACTACCAGAAAATTTTTACCTCTTTCTTCTGTGTTCGTATTTCGCAGTAAGTAATCTAGATTACCTTTGAGTTGAGAACTTACCTGAAGAGGATATTCTAAACGCATTTGACACTTACAAAAACGCGCTAGTTCCGAAAGTACTGGTGCCACCATAATTTCTCGACGTGCAGTTTCGCTTGATAAGGTTACTAATGGTAACAACTCCTCGATTTGCTGACGTAATTCAGGTAAACGTTGTGGTACACGTTGAGAAGAGGGTAAGGTCATACGCGCACGTGAAAAGCTATAACCTAATTCAGCTAAAATATCTTCTGTTTCATAAGGTAACTCGAAGTAAGAACGAAAAGTGTAACTAGTTCCTTCTTGCAAAATTTTTGGTTTGGACATAAGAAATTCAATATACAGCTAATAAGAAAGCATCCTAACTGTTCTACGCCATGAAGCCAACTTAACTTAATTATAAGTATGTAACTATCCCGCGACACTTAAAATTTTAGTCCGCGTAGGCGGACTTCGTTTGTGTAGTCACGACTTCAGTCGTTTAGGCTTAAAGAGGGTGCTCAATCCAAAATCTAAATCCAAAATCCAAAATGGAAATCGCCAATTTCTTCAATATACCTGTCAGCCCAATTCAGGAAATTTTTGACGAAACGCTCACAGAAGCCAAGGTTAGGCTTTTTGTTAAAAGAGACGATTTGCTAAATTCTTCCGTATCCGGTAATAAATTCCGAAAACTCAAATACAATTGCTTGAAAATTGAAGAGTTAGGATTTCCAAAACTTGTGACATTCGGTGGCGCATTTTCAAATCATATCTATGCCACTGCAGCAGTGGGAAAATATGTTGGTATTGAAACCATTGGTGTTATTCGCGGCGATCGCACCCAACCACTCAACGCAACACTTGATTTTGCCGAAAAGTGTGGGATGAAATTGCTTTTTGTCAGTCGCTCTGAGTTTAGGGATGAAAGTTTAATTTTTCAACAGATAGAAAAAGAATTTGGTCATGTTTATTTTTTGCCATCAGGTGGCTCGAATACCTTAGCATTACAAGGCTGTAAAGAAATTGTTGAAGAAATTCATTCACAAATGCTGTTTCGACCAGATTATTTTTGTACAGCGTGTGGCACGGGTTGTACTTTGGCTGGTCTTATTGCAGCAGCCAATTCGGCTCAACATATCATCGGTTTTTCAGCTTTAAAAGGAGATTTCTTGAAAAATGACGTGCAAACAATGCTTGACAATCAAGAGAATATATGCCATTTGAATTGGCAAATTACCGATAATTACTGTTTTGGTGGCTATGCCAAGTGGAAGCCAGAATTAATTTTATTTATTAATAATTTTCAACAAAAACATTCTATTACTCTTGACCCAATTTACACTGGAAAAATGTTTTTCGGTATTTTCGATTTGGCAAACAAAGGATTTTTCCGCCCTAACACCACAATTGTTGCCATCCATACGGGTGGATTGCAAGGCATTGAAGGTTTTAATCAAATTAAACTCAAAAATTCTAGTGTGAAGCTATTTTGCTGACAGTTTTGCTAAGACGCGATCGCGTAAAAGTTGCAATGGCTTATCCTTAATCCCAACGGTCATCAAACCGTCAATAGTTTGCATGAGGTAATCAGCACAAGAACCAAGCTCACCCTTAGCAGTCGCTATGCTATTAACTGTAGTTTCTAAAGAAATATCACCAGCATAAGCCCGATGATTGCGGTTAATCACAAATGCGATCGCATCTATCTGTTGCGTACCGTCAAAAACTTTTACCCAACGGGGAACATAACAATTAACGATTATTTCCCTCCGCCAAAGCAGCAGTAGTTCCGATGTTACATCACTAGCAGCTATCCGGTAGGCAATACCGCGACAACAACCACCCCGATCCAAACCTAGCACTAACCCTGGGTTATCCGGAGTTCCTCGACCTTGGGGTACCCACAGGCAAAATCGACGATGCCATCCGTAAATTGTACCGATGCACTGTTCTTCAAATTTGACGATCGGATTCCAGATGAGCGAGCCGTAAGCAAAAATCCAAACATCTAAGGATGGCTTTTGCTGCTGTAGAGTTGTACGTATTGACTCTTGCAACTGGTCTTCACTTAAGACACTTACAGCTCTACCCAATTGTAATATGGTTTGCTGCAAACGTTGAGATTCAAGGTCAGAGCGCGTAAGTGACATGGCACATCCTTAAGTTGAAACAAACCAGTCGAGAAGTTTTCGGGCAATACTCGGCTTGGGAGGAATCTGCGGGAGGTTATATTTACTAAACCAAGCAGCCTCTACTAACTCTTGCGGTTCGATGACAATATCACCACTCGCATAAGTCGCAGTAAATCCAATCATAAGTGAGTTGGGGAACGGCCAGGGTTGCGAGCCAAAATAGCGAATATCTTTGACCTCAATCCCTACTTCCTCTCGGACTTCTCGCACCACCGTTTCTTCTAATGATTCTCCTGGTTCCACAAATCCAGCTAGTACGCTGTACATACCCGGTGGAAACCGAGGCGCACGAGCTAATAAGACTTCTTCACCCCGCGAGACAAGAACAATCATGGCAGGTGAGAGGCGCGGATAATTTACCAATTCGCATTTAGGGCAACGCTTGGCACGCTCGTGTGCTAATTGAATTGTAGGTGTCGCGCAATAACCGCAGTACTGGTGGGTACGATCCCATTCTACAATCTGAACGGCGCGACCGCATAACGCGTACAATTCCTCATCCAAGCTTCCGTACAATTCCCTTAGTCCCATTAACTTCAAACCATCATGGATTATAGAGTCCTTGGGCAGTTCGGCAGAGTAACACCCAATGCCATCAAAAGTACCAAGGAATTGCGATCGCAATGGCTTCAAACCAATTTCTGCTAAACTGACAAATCTGGGAATGTGACCAACCGTCCCTTCAGAATGGATTAACAACTTGTTGCCAACAAACGCGAACCACAAAGAGGGTTCGGATTGTACCGCAGGTGGAATAATGCCAGGGATGAAAGTTTGCTGCATATCACTAGAACGCCATTACTTCGATCCTAACATTGTCAGCAAGAGCTTCTGAAAATTGCCAGAACAGCAGTTAAGATAAGTAGGTGAAGATAACAAGATTGCCTTTATGGAGAGCTACGACGTTGTTGTCATTGGTGCTGGACCTGTTGGATTGGCAACTGCCATCGGCTTACGCAAGCGAGGTGTTGAAAATCTGTTAGTTGTCGATCGAACTCGCGCCTTTCGTCAAGTTGGTCAAACGGTGGATCTTCTGCCCAATGGATTAAAAGCTCTCAAATATTTAGATTCTCAAGCTTACGAACAAATCAAAGAATTTGGTAATAGGTTTTTGAATCCCAAGCCACCTAGCGAAGGAACTGTGAGGACAACTCCTGAAACAAACCCTTCAAAAACTACACCCGAATGGGTATACAAGAATTTGCGCGGAGAGCGAATCTCGTCATTTTCTCTGAATTACGATGATTGGTTCAAAGAATATGGAGAAGGTCGAACATCAATTAGTTGGTATAATTTGCAAACTGCCCTCAGAGAATTACTTCCCCAAGATCGAGTTAGATCCAATCATCGATGTATCAATATAGTGGATGAATCAGAGACTGGGTACATCCGAGTCGATTGTGTCTCCGATACAACGATAGAAGCCAATCCTTATGCATATTGGTCTGAAGAACAGAAACCGGAAGAAAACCTCCCCCAGAATTTAGAAACAATTTCCCAAAAATTTGAAACAAAATCCTTTCGGGCAAAACTCATTATTGCAGCCGATGGAATCAACTCTACGGTTCGCCAGATTCTTTACAAAGATAGTCCGTACTCTGCTTTTGTAAAACCCGAATATTCTGGGTTTGCTGCGACTGCCTGTAGTCAAATTATTGACATTCCAGATAATCTCAAGTCAGCGTTAGAAGAAAGTATCTTCCAAGGGTCACCTCTTGTCACAATCCGTAACGATGAAATCTCTGGAGAAGATTTCCATATGGAAGTGCCAAGGATGATTTTGTCTCACAGACCTAACGCTCCATTCGGATATGTCATACATCTTGCTTTGCCTCTAGAGACATTACAAGGAAAATCTGGCAAATCTTTAATTGACATAGTTGTACCTGTACTGGAGAAAGCGGGTTTTCCCGATGTTATCAAACAGTTAGTGAGCCTATCTACTCCTGCCAATATGCGACAGCGTCCATACTACATCCACCATGCTAGTGTAGCAGATTCCTTACAACTTCCTAGCACTTCTTCTCGAGATACAGAAAACAATCTTGTCAAAATTCAACCACCTTGGAGTTTAGGACGAGTGGTATTGGTTGGTGATGCAGCCCATGGAATGCCTCCCTTTATGGCACAAGGAGCAAATCAAGGGCTTGAAGATGCGCTAGCCATTGCAACTTTAATCGCTAACGTTGCAGGAGAGAAGGGTTGGGATGACATACAAGCCATAACTCAAGCCTTTGAAAAATACGAACATTTTCGTCGTCCGTTCATGGTTCGCGTTCAACAGGCAACATTACAACAGTTGTCCCCAAGTCATAAAAAAGAGTGGCAAGAATACAGCAAGTTGGTATACTGTCGGAATTATGACCAAATGGTAGGAGCTTAACAGTGGATGTACTTTTTGGTCAAATTAGACTTTCAATTATTCTAAAGGAAGAAACTTGATGACTCAGCTATGCTATCCACTGAAGAACTTGCTCTTAAACAAACTGTAACCCGTCAAAACCCTTGGTTTAATCGACTAATAGCAATCATTGCCGTAATTAATTTATTTTTAGTCTTTTTTGATTTGAGTTACGTCCCTTGGCGTAACTTATACGTACTCGAAATTCCCAGCTTGACTCAGTTGTACGATCCAATTAAAGGCATTGAACCTCATCGAGACACGCAGAATTATCTCAATAAAGTATACCAACTAGAAGAGCAGGTTTCTCATATAGGACTGCACTCACCTAATACAGAAAACTTATTAGAAGAATTACGAGTTAAGAGCGATGAGATGATTAAGGAGAATCCCTTTGCTGTAGCTAATAAAAGTGGTACTCTAGAAAAGATTAAGAATTTGATGCGCGATCGCATGGGGATTGAATCAGCACATCAAGCCTTTAGGTTATTTTGGAGTGAGGCGCATTTTGAGACAGCAGGTTGGCAACCAGAAATTCAATTTTTTAAGACTCAGATTCAACCTTTAATTCAAACAAATTACTATCGTAAAATTGGAATTAATGGTAGGTTCATTAATCTTTTCTGGCAGATCGATTTACCATTTGTTGCTTTATTTTTTCTAGATTTTTTGGGTCGAACCTTCCTAAGGAGTCGCCAACAAATTGGATTAACTTGGCAGCAAGCAATGGTAAGACGTTGGTACGATATTTTCTTACTACTACTGTTTTGGCGGTGGTTACGAGTTATTCCTGTTATAGTTCGCCTCAACCAAGCTCGTTTATTAAATCTCAATTTTGTTCGTCGGCAAATCAACCACGAATTTGTTGCTAATTTTGCAGAGGACTTAACTGAAATTGTCGCAATCCGTTTGATTACTCAGATTCAAGAGTCAATTCAACAAGGTAAAATTATTAATTGGTTCTTACGACCGCAAACACGCCATCATTATATTGATATTAATAATACCAATGAAATCAAGGCGATCGCAAAACGCATCCTTCAGATATCAGTTTATCAAGTTGTTCCGAAAATTCAGCCAGACTTAGAAATATTACTGCATCGTAGCATTCACACAATGCTCAGTCAATCTCCTACTTATCAACAATTACAAAAGGTACCAGGATTCAATCAATTACCCGAGCGGTTGACAGAGAAGTTAGTGACAGATATTTCTCAAACAGCATACACCACTATGACAATATTATTAAAAGACCGTGAGGTAGCAGCAATATCTAATCGGTTGATTGACAATTTCAGTGCTGCGTTAGAAGTAGAAATGCAAAAGCAACAAAACATTCAAGAAATTCGTTCTCTACTTATTGATTTACTAGAAGAAATCAAAATTAACTACGTTAAAGGAATTGCAGAAGGAGGAGTAGAAAAAAGTTTACAGGAAGCAACTCAAATCCGCAAAATCATTGAGCACTGAACTTCTTCATTATTCCCTTTGGGATTATATCTAATGACCAAATATAGCAATCCTATTTGATTTACAAAATACAAGTAGGGTGGGCAATGCCTATCAAGAGCGAATGTGCGGCATAGCCCACCCTACAGTACCTAAAATTGTTTATAAATGATTTAGGACTGCTATATCACTTCCATGTGTTAACAATTTCTTCTATTTGCACAATTGCCTCGTCAGCTGCTTGTTCTGGAGGAATGCGATCGCTAATAATTCGATTGAGTGCCTCGATCCAAATATTGCGATCGAGAACTAGGGAATACGCTGGATTATTAACATAGTCAAATGGTCGTATTGAACCTTGGATTAATATTTTGGAAACAGTGGAGATGTGAGGATCTGTTGAGCTTGTCCAATAAGGGTCTTTCAAAACGGACTTGAGTGCTGGAAAATGACCTCGTTCTGCACTTTTAAGATAAGTTCCTAATATTTGTGGTTGAATTAAGTATCTCATAAAGTCTTTAGCTGTTTCTTGGTGCTTAGAATTGGCAAACAATATTACGTGACCAATTGCAACGATATACCGCATTGGTTGACCGTTTGGTTTATTAGGAAGTTTTAAAGTGCCTAGCTTCTTATAGTAAGTCTCTCTATCTTGACTCACAGCACTAGGAATTGAGAGCGTACCATTAGGTGTCATCACTACCTGACGGTTAAGTAAACTACGATTATTATCTGGATTTAACCACCTGATAGCCTCTGGTGGTACATAGCCTTGTTGATAAAATTTGACATACCACTTCAAAATATCAATAATTTTTTGTCTCACTTGAGGGTTTCTAATCTGCAATTTGCCTCTATTGTCAAAAATTTGAACATCATATGCTTCTAAAAGTTGCTCGAAAAAGTAATAGGTATCTCCCGAGCCAATTGAATAAGGCAAACCTAAACTATATATGTTATTTTGCTTTTTTCGGAGATCGTCCTGCACTTTCTTCCAAAACTCCCAAAAGCTATTCCATTCTGTAGGAATACTAGTTTCACTTTGTCCTGCTTGTCTTAATAAATCTTTCCAATAAAAAAAGAGCATAGTTGTTTGACTAATAGGAACGGCATAATAACTACGCAGTTTCTGAACGTTATTATAAAGATGAGCCGTTTTTAAGATAGGTTCGGGATATAATTCTTTAATAGGTGTAATAATATCAGAAACATCTGCTAATTTCCCCTCCCACGCCAAACGGGCATTAAGTTGTCTTTCCGCTCGGAAATTTAATAAGAGGTCAGGTGTTTTACCCGATTTCATGGCTCTTTGAGCTTTATCCAAGAGTTCGTTAGGTCCATAAACAGAAAGCTTAGCTTTATAACCGCTTTTTTTCTCCCATTTCTTGACAACCGCAGTAATCGCCTCATCTTCTTCTAAGTCAAAACCTTTATCCCACCAAATTTGTAAAACTTTATCATCTTTAGGAGATGTCCTAACAGAGGATTTTTCGGATTGAGGAGCGCTCGCTTGAGAGCAGGAAAAAATTGTGAAACTTAGGGCTAATGCTGTTAAGACAAAGCGGGAAAAGCGATCGCCCTTAGCGCAAGCCGTACTCGGCTTATCGCGATCGCCCTGTAATTGATTGCATTTTTTCATAGGTTGCATTGTGTTTATTAACTATTCACCTGAAGTACTCTTTTGAATGAAGTACAACTTCATCTGCGTTCATCTGCGTGCATCTGCGGTTCCATAAATTTTTTTATGTATTGTACCCAAGTGAAAACAGCTATAATCCAGAAGACACTCCCGAGCGCTAGCTTTCATTTGGAGTAATTACGAATTATTCTGTAGCAGGCGATCGCAAACCCACGCTATTCAGCAAAAATTTCATTTATCTGTTGAATTGCCTTATCGGCTGCTTCCTCTGGAGAAACGCGATCCATAACGACTCGACGCAAAGCTTGACCCCAAACATTTTTCATCAACACTTGACTATAAGAAGAATTTTGAGCGATATATAATAGACGAGTTCGTTTTAGGATGAGTGGTTTAGCACCTTCTGAAATGTGAGGGTCTTTCTTATTTGTCCAGAAAGGAGCTTTCCACACAAGATCGTGTACTGGAAAAAAACGCCCGCCTGCAGCTTGAAGATAATTTCCCATAATTTTTGGACTGATAAAATATATTAAAAAGTCTTTAGCTAACTTCTGATTTTTTGAGTTGGTTAAGATAATTGCTTGGGTGATGAGAGAAACATAACGCATCGGCTTACCATTAGGTTTATTAGGATACCCAATAGTCCCTAATTTATTGAAGTAAACGTCAGAATTTCGGCGTACAGCCGCAGGAATTGAGAGAGAATTGTTAGCAGTCATAACCACATGACGGTTAAATAAGCTACGATTGTTATCTGGGTTATACCAATTTACTGCATCTGGAGGTACATAACCTTGAGTATAAAATTTTGTATACCAAGCTATGCAATTAATAATTCCTTGACGAACTTTTGAATCGCTTGTACGCAATCGACCTTGAGAATCGACAATTTCTACATCATAAGCTTCTAAAATCTGCTCAAAAACTTCAAAAGTATCTCCAGCCCCAACCGATAAAGGTAACCCTAGCCCATATATCTTTTGATTTTTCTTAGTTTGTAAAGTATCTTGTATTTGTTTCCAAAAATTCCAAAACCCATTCCAATCTTTGGGAATATCTTTTTCACTTTTACCAACTTCCTGGAGCAAATCTCGCCAGTAAAAAATATAGGGAATACTTTGGTGAAGGGGAACAGCGTAATAGCTTTGCTTATTTGTGAGCTTGTTATAGAAATAAGCACTTGCTAATACAGTGTTTGAGTAAAAAGGTTTGACAGATTGTATTACCTCAGAAACATCTGCTAGTTTACCTTCGCGAGCAAGACTTGGATTGAGAATTCGATCTGCATTGTTGCTCATGACAATATCAGGTGGATTGCCTGCTCGAATCGCCCTTTGAGTCTTTTTTGATAGCTCATCTGCACTAAAAAGAGAAAGCACTGCTTTTTTACCAGTCTTTTGTTGCCAATGCTTGACAACTTGCTGTATGGCTTCATCTTCTTCTAGCGTAAAACCTTTGTCCCACCAAAGTGTTAAAACTCCGTTCTTTGCTAAAGATTCGGTTGGCAATGAGGTGTCAGAATTAGAATTATTGGTACAAGAAAAAATGCTTAAACTGAGCGTTACTCCTAGCAGGAGAAAACAACAATTTATTTGTAATTTTTTATTTATCATTGCCCGCTCGCTCCCATGTAGCAAAGATTTCTTCAATGCGTGCGCTCGCTTCATTAGCCGCTTGTTCTGGAGAAACTTTATCTTGCACTATTCGAGCGATCGCTTTCCCCCAAATATTTTCTTGTAAAACAACACTATAGGCAGGATTTTGGACAAAATAAAATGGACGTGTTTGACCTTTCATTAATACTTTAGATGCAGTGGAAAGATGGGGATCGGCTGGATTTGTCCAGAAAGAGTCTTGCCATAATAGCTTCATGACTGGTAGGTATCTCCCTCCCGCCGATTTAATATATGTTTTTATGGTTTCAGGTTGAACTAGATATGCCAAAAAATCTTTTGCTTCTTTCTGATTGTTAGAATTGGCAAACAAAATGACAGCATTCACTGCAACTAAATAACGCATTGGTTCGCCATTGGGTTTTTTAGGAAACTCTAAAGTCCCAAGTTTATTTTGATAAATATCGGGATTTTGACGTACAGCAGCAGGAATTGAAAGTGTAGTGTTTGCTGTCATAACCACCTTACGGTTAATCAAATTGCGATTGTTATCTGGATTTAACCATCTAGTGGCATTGGGAGGTACGTAACCTTGCTCGTAAAAGTTTGCATACCAAGTCAAACTCTTGATAATGCCTTGACGCACATTAGGATCGTTAAGACGAAGTATGCCTTGAGAGTTGACAATTTCAACATTATATGCTTCTAAAATCTGCTCGAAGGTATAGTAAGTATCAGCTGCTGCCGGAGAAAATGGTAAACCTAACCCATAAATCAGTTCTTTTTTATCCTGTGATGAGTTTAGTGCTTTTAGGTTATCCTGTACCTGTTTCCAAAAGTTCCAAAAACCATCCCAATCTTTAGGAATATCCTTCTCACTCCGAGAGACTTGCTTAAGCATATCCCGCCAATAATGGATATGAATTGTTAGCTGATTGATTGGCACTGCGTAATAACTACGCTTGCGTGCGAATTTGTTGTAAAAATGAACAGCTTCTAGTGCGGCTTCAGAATAATTGTTTTTCACAGGTTCAATAATATCTGAAACATCTGCTAATTTACCTTCCCAAGCAAGATACGGTATTAACTCTCTCTCTGCACTGCTACTCATGACAAGATCGGGGGTATTGCCAGCTTGAATTGCCCTTCTCGTTGTTTCCGGAAGCTTATCGTTGCTGTAGAAAGTGAGTTTGGCTCGGTTACCACTTCTTTTTTCCCAGTCTTTTATTAACTTGATAAGAGCATCATCTTCTTCTAAGTTAGAACCCTTGTCCCACCAAATTGTTAAAGTAGTATTTTTGGAAGAATTACTAGATGAGGGCGATTTGGGTTGAGATAAATAGCTACAGCTGTAAGTTATCAAGCCTAATAGGAGTATTTTGAGAATATAAAGGCGTTTTCCGTGTGTTGAGAGTAATATAAACATTTTTTGAAATAATCGTACCCGATTTGCCGTGCTATTATCTGCGGTGAGTGCAAAGATGACGATCGCCTTCGCTTAAATCGGGATTTGTCTTTAAATAATCCTGCACCCACTCACAAGCATGAACAAAAAGCTCATCTGAAGCCAAAACCCGGTTTAAATCCCATAGGATAGCAGTTTTATCATCGCTCACTGAAGCTAAAACTTTACCGTCAGGGCTAAATGCAACTCCTTTGACGGTATCGTTATGTCCAGAAAGAGTTGTCAACAACTGCCCGTCAATCGTCCACAATTTGATGGTGTTATCTGAACCAGCTGAGGCTATCATTTTACCATTAGGTGCGATCGCAACTGCATAAACTCCTGCACTATGTCCATTCAAAGTCCTCAACAGCTTACCATCCATGTTCCAGAGTTTGACAGTCTTGTCATCGCTTGCAGAAATAACCATCTTGCCATCGGGACTTATAGCAACTGCATTCACCTGATTGCTATGCCCTGAGAGAATTCTCACTAACTTTCCATCTATTTGCCACAATCTCACCGTATTGTCATCACTGGCTGAAGCAATAATTTGACCGTTAGAACCAATTACAACTCCATTGACTCCAGAAGTATGCCCTACTAGAGTTGCATAAGCTCTGGTTTCAGACTTATACCAATTCCCTATATCTTTGAGACAAATGCGATCCCCCCTAGCCCCCCTTAATAAGGGGGGTTGGAGGGATCGTGTGTAGCAATCACTTGGTGAAATGGTATTACCCGTAACCTTAATCTTCCAAAGTTTAACTGTCTTATCATCACTGACTGACACGATGGTTTTACCGTCAGTACCAATTGCAATCCCCTTGACTACATCTTTATGTCCAACAAAAGTCTCAAGCAACTGACCCTTTTGATTCCAGATTTTGACAGTCTTGTCCGAACTAGCGGATGCAATGATTTTCCCATCCGGACTGACAGCAACACTATTGACCCCCGCTTGATGACCGATAAGACTAAGATGCAATGTTCCATCTGGATTCCAAAATTTGACTGTGTTGTCCCGACTTGCGGAAACAATCATCTTCCCGTTAGGTATAAAAGCCACTCCATTAACGCTATCGCTATGACCGGAGAGATTGCTTAATAGAGAACTGTTTCGTCTCCAAAACCTCACGGTATTGTCCCGACTTGCTGAAGCAATCATCGTGGTGACAGAATTAATAGCAACTTCCCTGACTCCCGCATCATGACCGCGAAGAGTTGTTAGCAATGTGCCATCTGGTCTCCAAACTTTGATTGTTTTGTCTCGACTTGCCGAAGCAATAACATTACCATCAGAACTAATGGCAATTCCTTCAACTTGATTGGTATGTCCTATCAAAGTTGCTTTTAAAGTACCATTCAAATTCCACAAATTGACAGTTCTATCTGCACTTACCGAGGCAATCATTTTCCCATTGGGGCTGAAATAAACTCCCTTGACTTCATCGCGATGCCCTTTAAGTGTATGTACTAAAGTACCGTCCATTTTCCAGAGTTTGACTGTTTTATCGTCACTCGCTGTAGCAAGCATTTTTCCATCAGGGCTGATGGCAACTGCCTCAACTTCATCGCTATGTCCTCTAATTGTACGTAGCAAAGTTCCATCTAACGTCCATAATTTCACTGTCTTGTCGTCACTTGCTGATGCGATCGTACTAGCATCAGGACTAAGAGCAATGGACTCTACGGCATCAGTATGCCCTTTCAGAGTTTTTAGTAGGGTGCCATCAAGATTCCAAAGTTTGACTGTCTTATCTTCACCGCCTGAGACAATGAAAATCTTGTTTTTCTTATCTTGATGGTGAGTCCCAATAGCAACTGTGTTGACTCCTGCAGTGTGTCCTTCGAGCGTCCGAATTAAAGATCCATCTGATTTCCAAAGTTTGACTGTTTTGTCTGCACTGGCTGAAGCAAATATTTGCCCGTCTAGACTAATGGCAACTGAATTTACCCCCGCACTATGTCCTGACAAGCGGTTATACTCTTTCACTTCATACATAGCTTGTCTTAGTACAGATTCAACCTGCGTTTGGTTTTGTGCATCTACACTTCCAAGACTTTGCAGTTTGTGCCCTGCCCTAATTGCTTCCACCAATGCATCTAATTTTTTCTCCGAAGCATACAAAGCTTTGGAAGAAGTGGTAATGGCTTTTAGTTCGTTTTGCAATGCGTTGCGGTATTGGAAGAAGGTGGCAACTCCCAACCCTAATGCAATGACAAATCCTAAAGCAAGGGTACTTAGAGATATTCTTTGAAGTTGTGCTACTTTTTGTTCTTGAGTCAGTCTAGCTTTAATTTCTTTAGTGCATTCTGCAGCCAATCTTGTTTCCACTTCTCGTCTGTCAAGGTCTTGACAGGCTGCTAGATATTGATAATCCAACTCGCTTAAGTTTTTGCCGACAGACCAAGCTTGTGCTTCTAACAGGGCTTGTCCTCTCAATAACCTTGAATAATCTTGACGCGATGATGCAAGCCAAGCATTTAATCCTTGGTAGTAAGGGCGTAGTTTTGCTAATTGTTTTTCTACCCAAGCCAGATCGAAAATTTCTTGATAAATGCGGTTTTTGACCTTAAGTTTTCCTTGTTGTTTAACAACTAACCCAGATAATAAGAGTTCTATTTGTTCGGGAGAATCATCTATTGGTACGTCAACGCCTTGCAACACTTTTTGATAAAGTGCCAACAAACTGCTCGCATGTTGCTCGTTATTGAGGAGGCGATCGCGAATTGTTTTTAAATGCTCCGGTTCATCATGAGATTCCCAATCATCAATAATATTTGTTTGGACTAGCTTCTCCAAAATAATTGAAGGGAACTGGTAATATATGCTGATGAGATGATAATTAACAATAGGTAAGTGATAATCCAACTTATATCGTTCTTCTGCTTCCGAATATCCCGTTTCCTGATGTAAAGCCATGCTACCGCTAATTCTTTCGTGTTCTACGATATGGCATAACTTTTGTGTGAGAAATGGCTGCCCATTAGTCCAAGTCAAAATTTCTTTCAGCACTGCCATGGGGTTAGCCACTTTACCCTCTAACCCTGCTGCTAGGGGCTCGACTTCTGATAAACGGAAACCTTGTAGATCGATAGATGTTCCAATATTAAATGGTGTACAAGTCCTGTCAGCCATTAAATCCGAGGGAGTCGCTACACCAAACAAAGCCCAAGTTAGACGGTTATATTCTGGGTTTTCTGCTCGTTGATTGTAGCAAGCACGAATCAAGGCAAAAAAATCAGCTACTGGAAAATTTAAGCTAAGAACGTTATCAATTTCATCAATAAAAATAAAAATTTTCTCACTTTTTAATTTAACTAATAAAATATCTTCAACAAATTGACTTAATCTCTGTAAGAGAGGCAAATCCTCTCGCTCGTTCCACCAAGTTTTGATATTAACCGTTCCAAAAAGGTCAAATCCCCTCAATAAATCGACAATAATACCTTTATACCATTGAGCCGGGGTAATATTGCCATTGCCAATCCTCGTCATATCAACAGAAGCACAGCAATAACCTGCTTCTTGCAATCGAGACCTCGTTCTCAAACGCAAGCTAGATTTGCCCATTTGTCGGGAACTAAACACATAACAAAATTCACCCTTAATTAAGGCATCGTATAGTTCAAAATCAGCTTGTCGCTCCACATAACTAGGAGCATCCATCTTGAGACTGCCACCAATTTGATACTCGTAAGCGTTCATAAAAACTAGCCCAATTGCTCGCAGAAATACAGCCGATACAACTCGCAGCTAGGCACTGCATGATTTCCTTCAAGCTTTACCAAACCCATGCTTTCTAATTTGTAAGCAGTAATTGCTTCCAATTGCACGTCTTCAGTTGCTGTCAAAACACGTTTAAATGCTGTTGCTAATTCGGGATGTTCTTGGAGATTGGCGAGATGATGGCGCAGGTAATTGCTATAAATACCGCCAATTGTCGGTGCTTCTTGCAGGAGTTGTTCTAGGGTCACGTCTTGACGTGCCAAATGGTAGAGAGCAAGACGGACTAAATAAGGATGACCGCCAATCATAGCCACAAGAGGAGTCAGTGTTTGCGCCCCTACCTCACCTTTTGCCCAATCCAAGCCGTGACGAATGGCTAAATCTTGTACCTGTGACAAGGTAAATTCTGGTAACTTAATTGCCAGTCCGACATTAAAAGGGGATTGATTGATATCTAGAGGGATATAAGCTTCAGTCGCATGCACCACAAGCAATCGCAGTTTTTGCCAAATCTCCAATTCTGCTGCATCCTCATACCACGAGCGAAGGAGTGGTAAAAAATCGCCAGAGATTTCTGGATACTCAAAAATTCGGTTGACTTCATCCAAAGCGCATACTACTGGACAGTCGATTTTCCGCAATAGGTACTCTTGGAAATACAACGTGCAGCTGACTTTGCTACCAATATCTTCATCCCAGTAATCATCTAACCTCGGTTCTATGTGCAACTGGCGACTGGCGTTGGCACAAAACCACCGCAAGAATTTATCTAAACTGGTGAAAACGTGACTGTCTGCTAGTTGAAAACTAATCAATACAGTCTGTACGCCTATTGTCTGTCTGGCATGAGTGAGAATTCTCTGCATCAGGGAAGTTTTACCCGTCTGCTTGGGTGCTTTAATCCGGATTAGACTTCCCGGTTTAGCAATCTCAGCACAGGCGCGTTCTTCAATGGGAGGACGCTCAATATAAAAGAAGGAATTGAGCGGTACCGGACCGCTGGGAATATCTAAGCGTTCGGGAACGGGGATTGGAGATTTCTGGTCTTCTTGCCGCGTGTAACCGATACAAGGCTCCAAGTTTTCGCGATCGCTACTGGGCAGTTCGAGATACTCTTTATCTGCTAACTGTTGGTAATGCAACAGAACCGCTTGGGCATTTTGCGATTTCTTATAAATAGCAGAACTTTCCGCCCGCCTTCTAATGACCGAACGAAAATTACTTTTAGTTACCTCCTCATCGAGAGATTGAGACAGTAACTTCCATAATTTGGAACCAACATCTTTAATATAATTCGCATCATAGCTAGAGCTGTCCGCTATTTCCTGGTAAGTCTGTCCTTCCCAAGATTGGCGGAAAACTAACTCCTGTAGATTGTTTAAGCGGTTTTCTAGAAATATATCTAGAACAACCAATGCCTCATCAACATTCATCTGTTAGAGACGGTAATGGTTGACTGTTATATGACTCTATCCGAATTTTTCACATTTTTTTAATTGTTTTATCTAAATTTAAGAGTGTTACTCTGTCTTTGGTAATATTTTTTATTTTGAAATTTTGTTTTGTGATGAATTATAGGTCTTTGAGACAAAAAAGTCTAGAGGTATCATACAGCTGCATTGCGAGCACCCAAATGCTTGCAAGGCATACAAGTCAAGGGTTCCCCTTAAAAAGTAGGACTTTAAGAGTATTTTCCCCCCTTTTTAAGGGGGGTTAGGGGGGATCTAAATAAAATTTGATACTTTGAGAGACATCCTCTCAGAACACAGACTTCTTCACAGAAGTGAGTTGCAAAATACTGTACAATTCCTTAAGAGCACACCCCCTCAATTGAGGAGGTGAAACATTATTAGGTGAGGAAGCTTGATGACACAGCAGTGTACTTTCTAGTCAATGGGAGCATTGGGAACTTGAGAACTTACTTCTGCTTGAGAGAGATTGGGAATTGACCAGTTTGGCTCACCAGCTGCAATGACTCCAGCAATAGGAGCATTCAATTCAACTTCACCAGTGATAGGATTAGTTCTAGCAACTAGCTTTGTTCCATCTACAATCTTGAGAACGAAAGGCTGTTGTCCTGCTGTTTGTTCAACTTCAGAAGCTGTAGGAGCAGGAAGGTTAATACCAGCTACCTTCTCGTCGTTAGGTAGGTATATACCATCGCAGTCCCAGTCATCATCTGTCTTTTGACCGGCTCCCAAGTAAAAGAGGGTATTGGTGGGAGTGCCATATTTGCTTGGCTTATGGGCATAGACACCTATTGTCTTCCCGGTCTCATTGCGGCAAACGCCCCAATCTTCTGTACTCTCCTGGATATATTTCTGAAATTGCAGGTCGGCAATTCTTTTTTGTAGGTCTTCTGCAGTGTAACCACCTTGAGATGGATCATTTCTGATTTGCAGGAGTCGATCGAGCTGTTGATTGATCCCAAGATACTCAGGGCTCTTTTTCGCGATTGGATCTGCAAAAGAAGGCTGAGCAACAACTAAGTTAACTAATAGTAGCAGAAACACCAAAATTGCCTTGAAGCTTTTCACAATTTTTCTCCTCTTTATTATGAGAACACCGAGCTTTTTTTATTGCTCTTTTATTATTTGACTGGACTATTATAGGAATCCTATTAGATTTTTGAAATCTACGTAGGGTGGGCATTGCCCACCACTTCCTGCTGTTGGGCATTGCCCTACCTACTTTCTGGTCACTAGTCACTGTTAACTATCCTTGGAGGTATAGTCTACTATATCTGACCTCTTTTAATAGCAACAAACACCATATTTTTTCAAAATTATAGAAAGAATTTATTAAAACCGAGCGTAGCTTTGTTAGAAGATTAAAAAAATTTATAGTCACCTACTCATGTAGGGATTGACTAATTCTTGTTATGCAGAAGTGACGCGCTGACGAGACATATTAAAAAATATCCAACCAAAGAACATGACAACAACTGACAATATTGCTAGCAATAAGCTATCTAATGCAATATATACACCTAATCCAATTAAAAGAAATGGTACAAGTGAATTACCATAGCGCATGAGTATTG
Organism: Scytonema hankhaensis NUACC26; assembly: GCF_045865695.1. Classification (NCBI taxonomy): domain Bacteria; kingdom Bacillati; phylum Cyanobacteriota; class Cyanophyceae; order Nostocales; family Scytonemataceae; genus Scytonema; species Scytonema hankhaensis. The sequence goes on along the minus strand of NZ_BAACAP010000251.1, from coordinate 105,652 downwards.
TAGCGATCGCTTTTTGATGAGTTAACTGATAGGCTATGTAACACCAGACCGCTACTAGAATAAAGAACACACTTAAAGTTGCTAACAAATTCACTGAACTGCTGCTTGCAAACAATGGCATATAAATACCGATGTTGTCACCACCATTAGCAAAAGTGATAGCTGCTACACCATAGGTTTGAGGAGAAAGAAAACCACTTATAAGTGAGGATGGAGACGAAGGTATCTCTAATTCATCGTCTGTATCTTCCTCTTCTATATTGACCAAGCGATTTAGACCTACAGCAATGGGGATAAAGCCAGAAACATCCAACCAGATACTAGGCAGAACAAAACTTCCAAAAAATCCTAACAGACTGATAGCAACCAAAACTGTAAAGCCCAAATACTGACCGACAATAATATGGCGGTGTCGAAATGCTGTATTAACCTGTGAGAACAGTAGTGTGAGGATGACAATATCATCAAGATTAGTCGCGGTAAATGCAGCGATCCCAGAGGGAACAGCATTGATGAACGTGCTCATTATTGCTAGTCCTTGAATTTTAGATTTTGAATTTTGATTTTTAGATTGAGAATTTAGTATTATTAAGACTTGTTATTGTGTGAGTTTAAGTTTGTGAATCCTTGAATAGTTATCATGTTGTTTGAACCGTCAACTTATCTCTGTAATATTCACTTTAAGTAACTCTTTTAAACTAAGCAAATGTTCTTTTTTGTTGAATTGATAAATAAAAGTGATTGAAGGCAGCAACCAGTAAGCAGTGACCAGTGACTAGTGACCAGTAAAAGGGTATCAAGGGGCAATTGAGCAGATTGTGCGATATTCCTTCAATCTACTGAAAGAGTGAATCGACATAACTACTTATGACGGGAGAACCTCTGTCTGAGGAACGATTTGGCTTCCAAGTTAGATGAAGTAGAAATAGATTGCTAAGCAAACTTGCGGACTTTATTCTATGAAGTTAAATTATTTGGTGAAACAATTTTCTAATGTAGGACGCTTCCTAGCTACAGCTTTGTTTTGCGTGTCAGCGATCGCTTTCGTTTGGCAAGGTGCGTTTTTCGCTAAAAATACAGCAATGGCTGCTCCTGTTGCAAGCTTGATAGCTGAGGCAGATTTAGGCTCAAAAGTTCAAGGAAAAGTCAGTGAAGATACTGGACGAACCAAGAATTTCATTCGAGATACCAAAGAGAGTCTTAAGGAAACTGCAAGGAAAAATGCTGACCGAGTTGAGGACGCAACAGATAACGATGGCAATTTTATTCAGCGCAAAGCTAACAAAGATGCTGCTCGAATAGCGAAAAGAGCAGAGGAAGATGCAAATCGGACTGAGAAAGTACTAGAAACCGAAAAGAATGTGGTTGAGCGTGCTGTTGAGAGCGTCAAGGATGCTTTTAGCAAGTAGAAGTTAAACGTCCCCACTCATAGGCTACGGTGTATGTACGAGTCTAAAGTCTCATAAATGGGAGTTTTTTCGCCAGCTTTACCCCACCCTAACCCTCCTCTTTCCAAGGGGAGGGTTCTCACTTGAATGAAGTACAGATTTATCTGCTACGGGCTGCTACGGGCTGCGGTTCCATAACTTTTTTATGTATTGCATCCAATTGAAAACCACTATAATCCAAAACTTGAAAAAGGATACAGCTAGTCAATGGGGGTGATACCGCTTCTACCAACTAACCACTAACCAAATTCTTCAATCCCTGTACGCCTTGCTGCTACTAGATAGCGGAAAATATATTCAACTAACTCTATATAATTGCGAGCAGTTTCGGGAGAAGTTGCCCAAACGGTAATTCCATGATCGCGAATCAGCAAAGCTGGTACGTCAGGTGGAGACTTTGTAAAGCGCTCTTCAATGTCAGCCGCAATCCTGGTAACTTGTAAGTGATTGGCAAATATGGGGAGACTGCATTTAGGGTTTTCTTCCCAAACTCCTAAACCTTTAAGCATTTCTAATGGTGGAAGGGGTAAACTATCTCCTTGTACAAAGCGAGAAACCAAATTAGCTTCAACTGAATGGACGTGATAGCAACTAGTCGCATCAGGAAACAATTTATAGATAACTTGATGAATTGCTGTCTCGGCTGAAGGCTTCAAACTAGGAGAGGTTTGCTCCACTTGACCTTGTGGACTGATGCGAACAAAATCGCTAGGTGATAATTCTCCTTTGGAACATCCACTAGCTGTAATCCAGAAACTACCATTAGGTAACCTTGCTGAAAGATTACCAGCAGTTCCTATCATCCATCCTTGATGATAAAAATGACAGGCATTAGCAATAAGTTCAGTAAGATGTTTGTCATTTGTCATTTGTTATTGGTCACTGGTCACTGGTCACTGGTCACTGGTCACTGGTTACTTCTCAAGCAGCTACTTTATTGGTACGAATCTCTGTACCTGTATACTCAGGCGTCCAACCTTCTGTTCCAGTAAAATAACGCACTGCTTTAATCCGCTTTGCTGGAGTCAAATAAAACCAATGTTCGGTTCCTACTGGGACGTTAATATACTCTTCTGATTGTACTGTCAGTTCTACCTGGCTGCCATCTGGTCGTACAAAGCCAAAAATGCCTTCTCCATCAATAATGTATCGTACTTCGTTTTCTGCATGAGTGTGTATCTTGTCAAATTTTGACAGCATAACATCAAGGTTTGGAATTCCAGGATGCAAAACGATTAGGTCGCGTGTTTGATAACCTGTTGTTTGCTGGAGTTGCTTGAAGTAGCTATCTAACGATGTTAAGACTTGTTCTTTTTCATCTTCGTTCAGGCTATCTTGTGCTAACAGCTGGTGCAACTGTCCATCATCTCCCACTGTCCAGCGATTCAGTTGAATGTTCAAAGGTGCGAGTTCTTGTGTGATTTTATTTAAATCAGTGTGTTGCGATCCATCTTCTAATTTTAGAATAGCCATATGTCACCTCTTAAAGCAGAGCATAAATTATACTGTATTTTTATAGATTTAGTGTAGTTTAATTTGTAAAGTAATTATACCATTTTGAAAAAGAATGCGACGCACAGATTTTGTGGGGACGTAAGGCATTGCGCTCCTACACCGATCCGTTACGAACACTTTTTGATTTGGTATTAGGGGATTTCCAAGAAATAAATTATCCATCTTGTGGAACAGGCGTCCTCGCCCGTTTTATACTGGTAGCGGGCGGGACCTCCGCAGTCGCCTCAACGGGGGGCTTTGGGGTCCCCTCTGGGGTTGGGGGGAAACCCCCGCAGGGCGCTGCTCTCCGCACCACAAGAGAAAGTTGTATATTTTTTTATTTGGAAGTCCCTAGATTGAAACACAATTTTTAAAAAATTTAGTGAAATTTTACGTAATTCTGCTAGGAAGGCTTGAATTTCTTATAGGTATGGGGATTGGGGAATAGGGACTGGGAAATTAATTCTCAATCCCCAATCACTTGTCCCCAATCCCTCACACATAACTGTAAGACAAGGTAATTGATTATTCATGTCCTTAATTGATGAAGTCAAACGGGTTTGCGATCGCCTAGCTCCTCTAGGATGGCGAGATCTGTTGCTACAGCACGGATTAGATATCACTGCAACTAACCTCAAGCAGGAACTAACAAAAGAATTACCAGCTATCAAGCGTCAGATTCCTGGATTTGAAGATTTTGCTTTTGAAGGCAAACGCGGAGTAGAAGCAGGAAATCCATCTCGGAGTTTGCTCTTTCATGCCTTCGCTTCACCCAATGTTGTTCTAAGTACTCAAAGTACAAATTCTAACGCATACCCAACTCTCGCCGAACTCGAAATTATTGAAAACTTTGTTTACGGCGTACAACCTCCATCCTTACAAGATTTACGAGTTCGCGCTCAAAACCAACCTTTGGCGATCGTTGTCTTCGCTTCAGAGTATCGCCCTGGTGCAGAAACCGTTCACCGCAAACACGCGGATTTGTGTTTCTCACGCACAGGTGTTACTAGAGTAGGAACGGCTGAACCACTATACGATGCCAAAGCACGAGGATTTATACCCTTTGTTGAGTCCGATCCCACAAGTCTCCGCGTTTTACCCGCTCGTTATTCTGCCTATATTGCAGTACAACGCCAAGGCAATCTGAATGCTTTCGGTCCCATGCGTTTTCAAACAGGAGATGACAGCAGATTATTTTGGGTTCCTCTTCACAAGCTTTTTGATGGTACGGAGTGTATTCGCAATTTGAACTTGCAGGTGAGTCTGCTTTCTCGTCACATCAATCAAAAACTTCGACGAGTTCACCTATCCTTAAAAGGTACGGGCTGGGGCGAGCCAGACATCAGCAATCCACCCTTCATTTTTTCTGAAGGTATTGCTGAACTATCAACCAAATCTGAGTTTGGCGATGGGCTTTTAGTTCCGGTTGTTCACCCAAATCTTATTCAAGCTGCAAGATATAAAGATAAACCACTCACTTTTAGAGTTCCAGAGAATAGTGCTACTCTTTCCTCTAGCTTGGAAATTCCTGCTGATGGAGATGCAAGACACGCTCCCGAATATGTCCATGCTCGTCATAGAGTTTTGTCCAATGGTCAAATAGAAAATTTGAACGATCGCCAAGATGTAGAACGTGTCGTCCGAGCAGGTGGGTACGATGCTCAACACTATGTAGACTTTACAGGTGATGGTTCGGTTGAGGCTATCTGTCCCGAATTGGCAGTAGCAATCCCTCGTCGCATCCCTGCTTATTCTTTAGTCACAGCGCCAGATTTCTTCCCCAATTGCGACCAAAGAGAACTTTTAGAATGGACTGAACAATCAGTTCCTACTGCACTAAGAAACAATCTTTGGCGAGTTCCACCAGACACTTTATCTGATATGCGTTTGGCTCCTAATCTTCAGTTAAAAGATGCAAACTTTCGCCCAGAAGATAAAACTGTGACTGCAATTGTCTCGCCACCTGTAACTGGCTCGGTGCGACAAATGCCATTAAGTGGTTCCCCAACAATGCGGCACGCATATTTGCCTGATGCAGCTGCTGGTGTCTTTGCTCCTGGCTGGGATATCAGTACCGATACCACTGCTGAAGGTGTGAATCACTTGGCATCCTACGGTTTGGGTAGCCCTTTCCCAGAAGATGCAAAACTTTGTGCTGCACTCAGTACATTTTGGCCTGCAGTGGCTCCCGATGCGGCTCGAACTTTCCAACCAAGTCCCACTTGGCCAACCGTTAGCCCCCTGACAGATGAAGAAATTGGTCAGGTCGGTAACCAATCTTGGGATGGTATAGCTGGTCCGCGTAAGGTGACAAGGAATGGTAGAAACTTTATAGAATATCCAGATTTTGCCCATGCGGATTATGTTGATAATACTTTACAGAAGAAATTCTCCATATCCCTTACAGGTCAAGTGGATGTACGGGAATATGAAGCTAGAGTTTTGGCAATGGCAAATGTTTACCGTGTCTTGGGGCTGAATACTCTTCAAGCAAGGGGTCAATGGAGCGTGTTCTCTTTCCGTGAAGTCGTTTCAACCGATGCAGAATTGAGACAGGCACAAACTCAAACCGGAACTACACTCAGTGGTACTATCTATAGGTTTGAGATTTACCGACCGGGCAATTCTGTTTTAAGTTCAGAGGATGTTCGCAAACGTCTCGTTGAATTTACAGAAACGGTGACTTTGTTTGTAACACCTATCAATATCCTGTTAAAACGTGGCAATGGTAACTGGTCTAGCAGACGTGTCTAGTTTTGATGTTGTTGTAGTAGGTAGCGGACCTGGTGGTTCTGCTACCGCTATTTGGTGCGCTCAAAAGGGCTTACAGGTTGCCCTAATTGAAGCAAAACCTTTTCCGCGATCGCATCCTGGTGAAACACTGCATCCCGGTATCGAACCACTCCTCGAGCAATTAGGTGCGGCTGAGTCAGTCTTAGCTGCTAATTTTGTCCGCCACAGTGGAAACTGGGTGCAGTGGGATGCAGAACTCCAGTTTATTCCTTTTGGCGAAGACGAATCGGGAGCATGGTTGGGGTTTCAAGCATGGAGAGCCGATTTTGATAGCATTTTGCTGGAACGGGCAAAAGCTGTTGGAGTTACTGTTATGCAACCCTGTCGTGCTATTCAGGTACTTGTGGAGGAGGGCAGAGTTGTTGGTGTTGAAACGTCTCAAGGAATTTTGAGAGCATCTAAGGTGGTTGATGCTAGTGGTAACCATCATTTGTTGGCTCGACAATTGGGGTTAAAAATTCACCAACACTCTCCTCGTCTGATTGCTTATTACGGTTATGTCACGGGAGAGTGTCCAAAACGAGATGGTTCTCCGGCGATTGTGGCTGATTCTGATGGTTGGACTTGGACGGCTAGAGTGCGATCGGGTTTCTACCAATGGACGCGGCTGTCGTTAGTTGGTGAGAAAGTCAAAAAAGACTGGCTTCCAGAGGAGTTTCATGGTCTCAAAATTCATAAGAGAATGCATGCGGCTGAGGTGACTTGGCGAATTGTTTCTCAACCTGCTGGGCTTGGCTATTTTATTGTTGGGGATGCGGCGGCGGTTCTCGATCCTGCATCTAGTCATGGGGTGTTGAAAGCTATCATGTCTGGTATGTGGGCTGGGCATTTAATAACTGCACAGTTGTTGGATAATCTCAGCGAGATTCATGCGATTCGGGAATACTGTCAATGGCTGGATAATTGGTTTCGTCATGATGTGGATAAGCTCAGCACGATGTACGATAAGTTACCTAGATAGTAAGAATAATGAACCGCAGATACACGCAGATACACGCGGATGAAATTTACGTCGGGAAATATAGTTTGTACTGAATGTATTGTAAAGGTATGTAAATACACTAAAACTCTTACAAATGACCAAGGACTTTTGACCAATGACGCTCCTGACTAGTTCACTTTAATTGTGACAGCTTACTTAAACCGCTTTAAATTGCGAAATAGCTTTTAATTCCTCTTCTTCTTCTTGGAGAATGTGGTATATTTCCCAATTTTGCTGGAGATTTAACCAAAAACTAGAACTATTTCCAAAAAACTTGGACAACCGTAGCGCGGTACTTGGTGTAACACCACGCTTCTGATTTATCAACTCATTGATTCGTTGATAGGGAACGTGAAGCGCATCTGCTAGCTGTCGCTGAGTTATTCCCATTGGCTCGAGAAAATCTTTAAGTAATATTTCACCTGGATGGGATGGAGGTCTATACTTGGGAACTTTCATTAATTTTTGTCTCCTAATGATAATCGACTATTTCAACTTCCGATGCGCCTTCAAGTGTCCATATAAAACAAATTCGATATTGGTCATTAATCCGAATACTATGCTGACTCTTACGTTCACCTTTTAGCGGTTCTAACCTATTACCTAGTGGAACTTTAATATCATCTAGAGATGATGCTGCATTGAGTTGGTCTAATTTTCTGCGTGCAACTTCCCACAAGTTTGTAGGACATTGCTTGCGAGCTTCTTTGGAGTCATTTCCATCAAAAATATCTTCCGTTCCTTGGTCTTTAAATGATATTATCATAATTAGCATAATGACACGGTTATCATGCTACCAAAAAAAGCTATGTTACGAATATTTGTATCTTCAGCACGATGTACGCTAAGTTACCTAGGTAGTAAGAATAATGAACCGCAGATGCACGCGGATGCACGCGGATGAAATATAAGCGAGCGATTACGGCTAAAGCTGTATCGTATACCTCATGTCTCTATACGTACTGGTGCGAACGCTTTCTCGCTTCTAGAAACTTTTTCTATTTTTCATTGACTTTACATTCAGTCATAAATAGAATAAGAGTAGCAACAATAACGTAAAAGCAAAAACAGCCCTGTCATCAAATAATGATAGAGGACAAAAAAATGGATTTACATTACGTTGTTCAAGGAAACGGCGAGCCGATTGTCTTCCTTGACAGTGGTGGAGCTGATTTGCGAGATTGGGAATTTATTGCTCCTTCTTTGGCTAAATCTTACAGATGCATAGCTTACGATGGTCGAGGTGCAGGACAATCGCCATCACCGATTGAGTTCGGTGATTACGTTGAGGATTTGAAAAATCTTCTCGATTTTCTTGATATCGATAACACAGTTTTGGTAGGGCATTCAATTGGCGGACGGATTGCTACCGATTTCGCTCTTACATATCCGCAACGAGTATCGAAACTAGTTCTGATTGGTCCTGGGCTGACAGGATACCAGTTTTCACCCGAATTGGTTCAGAGGTTTGAGGAGATTCAATCTGTGGCTCCAAATGTCGAGAAAATGGCACAACTCAGTTTGGAGTTACCCAGTTACCAAGTGGTGATGACAAGTCCGCAACGCGATCGCATGGTGGAGATGACAAAGCACAACACACTCCGAGGGCTTGAATGGCAGCATCTATGGAAGAATCTGCAAGTTTGGGGGGAATTACCTGCCATTCCTCCATTGAATGAGCTAAGAGTCAAAACCCTATTTATTATAGGTACTCAAGATAGTGAGGATTGTTTCCGCATTGCAGATTTATTCAAACAAGTTCCTGACATTCGCTTTGCCCACATTGAAGGTGCAGACCATATGCCGACTCTGACTCATTCATTGGAGGTTTCTAGTATTATTAGAGAGTTTCTTGGTGAGTCGAAATTATGATTGGTTTGTGTGACAACGTTTCTACTTGGTGTAATTGACATCGACTCTGGTTGCTACGCTATCGTTCCCGTTTCGATGGATAATCAGACGCTGGGCTTTATTCATTCCATCTAAAATGAATGTAATTCGGGCATCTACGATCTTGACAAAAAATTCTGACAATGATTCAGGAAATATTTCCACCTGTTTCTGTCCAGTAATCTGGATAAAGAAGCGTTTGGATCGGTTTGTTACAGTCGCAACTAGTCCTGGTTCAAGTTCGTACTCTCCCACGTAGGCATCATAGACAGTAGAATTAACGTCCAGTTCTATCGCTCGCCGTTGCTTGGGAAGTTCATAAGGTTCGCCAAAAACAATCGTAGCTAAATCCTGAGCGATGAGCTCGATGGATGTTCCTGTAATATTGCTAAGTGCAATGACTAACAATTGTTCGCTTGGATATCTGGCGATTATAGCGCGGAAGCCACTAAATCCTCCGGCATGAAAATGGCGATCGCGTCCGCAATAAGTATCGATATACCATCCATAACCGTAGTAGCTTTTTGAGCCTGACGAACTAGTCAAAATTGTAGACGCAAACATAGCTTTTTTAGAGACTTCGTTCAGAACAGCATCTGTATAAAAGGAGCGTTCCCACTTGTAGAGGTCTTCAGTAGTAGAGTACATTGCACCCGCTCCAGACCCCTGTGACTGATCCCAAAAAGATGCATTTTGATACCCTGTTTCAGTAATGGTGTAACCTGAAGCGCGGTACGGCAAAATTAACTCACGCTGTTCGTATCCCGAAGCAGTCATTCCTAGCGGCTCAAACAGTTGGTTTTGTAGGTAATTCGCATAGGATTGACCAGAAATCGTCTCAATAATTTTGGTGAGTAACACATAACCAGAATTGCAGTATTTAAAGCGATCGCCTGGTGTAAATTCTAAGGGTTTATCACTAAACCAAGTAATTACCTCATCCAGGGTCACTCTTAGGTGTGGATTTTCAAGTACATCAGTGTAGTTGGGAATACCTGCCGTATGATTGAGTAAGTGGTGAACGGTAATTTGCTCTCCCTTTGGGTAATCAGGCAAATAGGTTGAAATTGCCTGATTGACATTCAGCAAACCTTGTTGCTGAAGTTGCAGTATTGCCGTTGCAGTGAACTGTTTGGTAACGGAACCTATACAGAATTTGGTGTGAGGTGCGTTCTTAACTCCGTGTTCCAAATTTGCCATACCATAACCTTGATTCAGCAGAATTTCACTTCCACGAGCAACGAGTACAGAACCCATGAAGTAGCCAGTTTCCAGATAAGCTTGCAGGTAGGCAACCATGTCATCTGCAATGGCTTGGTTACTTAACTTTGATTGGTTTGTTTGCCCACTCATAAAGACTCACCAAGGTATGAGTTAAATATTATATCTCTGAGGATGTTTTTGCTATGACGACTCATGGCTCAACCGTTAGCTAAAGCCGCCTGATGACGTGCATGAAGTTTCGCCATCACTTCTTCATGACCAACGCGGAGACTGACGAAAGCGAACTTCTTTTTATTCCACAACTTCCGGAAGAAATTCAACCGGAAAAGACGGATGAAAATGATGATGGTTCATCCAATCCCAAACGTAACTAACTAGCATAAAGCCCCCAACTAGTCCTTGGGGGCTTACCTACTCCCAGTTTAACAATTATGAGCACAACAATTGTTTACCCCAATTATTACCGAGTTATTAGGTGTGAAAACGGCAGGTGGTTTATCAAAACTGCAAAACTTTGCGGTCTCAATAGCTCTATTGGCTTGCCAGGAGAAGAATATGGTGTTAGCAGTGATGAGTTACTAATTGCCCTCTTCCAAATCAATGGAGGAAAGGCAGGCTATTACCTAGCCAATCTTCGGGACAGAAAATATTATTTTTGTGGCATCTCATTAGAGGATGTCAGACACAAGCTACTGTCCCTAGGAATTAGTCGTATAGATCCTCACCCCTAACTGCCAATCACCATACAATCGCAAAATGAGATCGCTTTGTACTGAGCAACTCTACTTTAATTTGCGCTTGTAATGGGGGCTTCATTAGCTGCTGAAATAGCAGTGTCTATCAATTGCTGTTGAGACATTGCGAAAGCAGCAGTTCCCAATACAAATTCCAATCCATTTTGTTTCCAGAAAACATACCTGAGAGTATTATGCCCGCTACCTCTGGTCAGGTAAAAGCCTCGAATTCCATGACCTAAATCTACTGGTGTGAGATTCTCTCCTTTTGGAGGCCAATATTTTGGCTTGCGACTTTTAAAGACGCCAATGCCTCCAATGGTACATTGGTTAGGTTTAGGAGAAGACTCACAGTTTGGTGTTAAAGCCAATCGAACTTCAGTGGCTTCTTTGGTGGAACCAACATAGGGATAAATTTTGCCATCAACAGGTAGCTCGGAGAATGCTTTTGAAATGAGCGACCAATTCATGGTAGGAAGGGTAGATGGTAAACGTATTTCTGTACCCTGGGGTAGCTGGTTACGGAGATCGTTTAAGATTGGTGTAAAAATAGATGCTGTTTCGGCTGATGTGTATTGCGTATTACTTAAACTAGCACCTAGAATTGCTAGGCAAGCACTAAAACTTAGTAGTGGTACTCTCTTCATTTACACACTCCTCTTGGTAATACATACGTACAGGTAATATATTTTTTATGTAAGCTCGTTAGAATAGTGCTTGTGCTTTATTTGAGATCGATTTGAGATCAATTGAAAAACAACTTGGTAATCATCTGTGTCTTCTAAGAGTAATGTTGCTCAGATTCTCTGCCACTAATGTAAGACGGGCAGGGACGCCCGTACTACAAGAGACGGTTGGATATTTTTTATTTGGAAGTCCCTAATGCGATGTACCACTAGGATTAGAGTCTGCTTGAAAATCAATATGAACGATCGCTTAGTTCCTGTAACACCATCTTTGCGACGAAAGCTAAAGTCGTCATTTCAGCAACAGTTCAAGTCAACTGAGGATTTTTTGCTGAGGTGGACTCAGCAAGCTGATGCTTTAGGTAAATCTCCTTTAGAAGCTGATATTGAGAATATTTTGTACTCACAAACACAAAGCACTTGCGTTTACTGGATAATTAATGGTGTTTGTCAGCTATTGCTTCACCGACCTTATAGAGATAACAGCCTAAAACAAATACCTCTATCGTTAAAACAGGAGCTTCATAATAAATTTTATCAACAATTTAAGGTGCAAGGAGAGATTGCTTGGGGAGAATTTGCTGTGGCTTGGGGAAAACATCTCAACGATTCAGATCCTCCCCGACATCAAACACTCAGAAATTTTTTAACTAATGAGGAACGCAACTCATGCGAACATTGGTTAGTTGATGGATTGTGTCATCTATTGCTCGATCGCTCCTTTGATGAATGCATGGAACAAGGTTTGGAAAATTCTACGAAACTTCCATCAAGTGCGTCTCATTCCTCAAAATCTAATTCCCAGTCAATAATTCCGATTGGTTTTGATACAATTCGGTGGGTAGGACGCAATGCATTAGTTGCTAAGCTAGAACATCAGTTGCAAGAAGATGGTCGAATTTTATCCATTGTTGGGATGACTGGTATTGGAAAAACATCTCTTGCAATGCGTCTAACTGTAGAACCGTCGCTCGCTATTAAATTTCAAGAATCATACACTGTTAACCTGGATCGCACTTTATCTAATTTTTGGGAAATAGCACGTCAACTTTTGGGAGAAAGAATAGCACAAGAAGAACAGCTACAAAAGGAACCCGATTTGTTAGTTCAGGCTGTAGTCGATAAGTTGCGCTCGCAACCCTGTTTGCTCATTTTAGATATGCTTGAGGAGGTTTTAGAGTCAGATGGTGAAGGAAGTCATCAATTTAGCGAGCCACTCTTCACAAAATTCTTCGAGCAAATTGTTAAAGCCCAACAAATGCTTAGTCGAATCATTTTGACTTCTCAAGATTTACCTCCAGCGATCGCAGAAGGACGCTACCCATCACGAGCACATATAGAACGACTCAAGGGATTGGAAGAAACAGAAGCTCTTGAATTGTTCGAGACTTGGGATGTACATATCCTTGAAGAAGTAGATTTAGAAAATCTCAAGCGAATTATTCGCGTTTACGAAGGACATCCTTTAGCATTACGAGTCATTGCTGGTGAAATCCGTATGCCACCCTATAATGGAGATGTTCGAGCATACTGGTATGATTACGGTGATGAAATTACAGCTGTAGAAAGCATGAAAGATGTTACAGAAGAAAGATCGAGGGAAGATAAACCTCGACTCGATCGCTACAGTATCGGCTTAACAGATTTAGTCAAAAAACGGATAGACCGTACTTTTACCCGATTGTATAAAGCGGAACCATTAGCTTGTTTGATGCTTTGCCAAGGAGCTGTTTATAGACGTGCGGTTGAGCGTTCTGCATGGTTGCTTATGATTTCCGAACACTCTCATGAAGCACAAGCTTCTGCTTTTCAATCACTTCAACGACGTTTTCTTTTAGAAGAAGAATATACCGAGCGTAAAGTTTTGTATCGGTTGCACAGCCTCATTCGTCGAGTGGCATTAGATCGCTTAGCTCAGTTAGAAGTAGAGGTGTTACCGTTGTGAGTCATGAGTTTGGTAAACCAGTAGAACTACAGAAGCTGACTTCATCAGAACTTTTGCATATTTGTTGCAATTCAAAGGGGGAATTACAACTCGCGTCACCGAACACTCAAGTTGAGCGGGTTGAACTCCCTCAAACTCAAGATTCATCAATACCAGTCCTTAGAAAATTAAACGCTTTAGAGGTATCTCACCTTAAAGCCGCTTTCTATTGGTTAAATGTCTATAGCCCAGAACCTGAAACTTCTCGCTTAGAACAAGTACGCGGTTATTTAGAAGCCTTCCATCATTTGTGTGAAATCTCTGCATGGCGATCCGCTTACCAAATACTCTTTACACCAACGAAGACTGCTGATGCTAAACAACTGTACGAACAACTCAGGAGTTGGGGCTACTATTCGGAACAAATAGAACTTTTTAGTCGCCTTCTCGGTAAGCTCGATTCTGAGGTAGACTGTTTTTGCCTGCAAGGTTTGGGTCGTGCTTATGCTTACTTAGATCGAGTCCCCCAAGCAATGAGCTGCTACAAGCAACAGTTAGAACTGGCACATAAAATTGGTAACCGACAAGTAGAAGCACAGGCGTTTGGTGGATTGGTAAGTGTTTATTCCTTATTAGGACAGCATCAGACTGTACTAAATTGCCTTCAAGAGCAGCTAGCTATTGCTCGTGAAGTTAGAGCTAGCAGAGAGGAAGGACAAGCTCTGGGTGGACTGGGTGCTTATTGTATTTTAAGAGGACATTATCGTCGTGGGATAAAATATTGTCAGCAAGCGTTAGCGATCGCACAATCGATTGATGATGGAGAACTGTCAGCGCTAGTTTTGGGATGGATGGGAGGGACGTATTTATCTAGAGGAAAATATAAGTTAGCAATTGAGTACTTACAGCAGCAATTAACAATTAGCACTCAAATTGGCAACCAATGTCAAAGATATTTAGCCTCATACTATCTGGGCAATGCCTACAATCTTATAAAGCAGCCTCAACTTGCCATTGAATACTTAAGTGCAACTCTCAACTTTGCTCGCGAAACATCTTCAAAAGCGACAGAAGCATCGGCATTAGGAGCTTTAGGTTCTGTTTATACTGATATAAAACAATATCAAGTTGCTCTGAAATACTATCAGCAAGCTTTAGAAATAAGTCGTGCGTCGCGAAGCGCAAGCTGTACCCAGCTTATCGCCCTTGGCGCAAGCCGTACCAGGCTTATCGCAAACCGAACCACAGAAGCAGGTATACTGTTTAATCTCTGTTATTGCTATGGTTGCTTGAAACAACCCGATCTAGCTATTGAGTACTTGCAGCAAGCTCAAGGGATTCCCTGTGAAACCGATCCCAAAGAAGCGAAAGGGCGAGAGTTAGCGTGTTTGGCAAATATTTATTTTCATCAAGATCGATATTTTCACAGCTTGTGGTTGGTCATGCAGAGTTTACTCATTTTACCTCCATGGACGAGTGCTAACAGTCGCTTAATCTTAGAGAGAACCCTTGAGGAAACTTTTCGATTTTTTCGGAGGCTTTTGGCGATCCCCGTTTAGTACTTGACTGTATTATAGTGAGTTTCAATTGGGTGCAATACATAAAAAAGTTATGGTACCGCAGCCTGTAGCGGACGAACGCAAATAAATTTGTAATTCATTCAAGTGAAAACTGCAATAGTTCTGATGCGGTATCAGAATTCTCCAAGAAAACATTATTTACAATAGAAACAGGGGATTGCAAGTAGTAAGGTATTAGTCATGCTAGATTTCAATCGTTCCAATCGTATAGTTAGTAGGGATATGGGAGAAGTTAGAGTGCAAGTTAAGCTCACAAATGCTGTCGATGAAATTTTAGTTGAGCGTGGATTATTAAATCCGAATCAGTTGCGCGTGTTTGAGACACAAGCGCTTGTAGATACTGGTGCTGTACGGACTGTGTTACCGATAGAAATAGTGGAAAAGCTCGGTTTGAAGATTCGCTCTCAGCAGATAGCAAAGTATGCTGATGGAAGACAAGAACCAGTTGGATTGACTGAACCTGTGATTATTGAGATCGAGGGACGTGAAACAACAGAAGCTACTTTAGTCTCAGGTGATGAAGTGTTAATCGGTCAAACAGTATTGGAAACTTTAGATTTGCACGTCGATTGCAAGAATCAGAGGTTGATTCCAAATCCAGAACATCCTGAATATCCTGTATTTAGAATTTAGTTTTGCTATGGCTAAATTTATATTCTGTCTCACGGATGATACAGTGTCGGGTTACTTGTCAAAATAGAATTAAAGTACATAAGTTAATAGCTAATAACTTTATAAAGTACTTAGAGGATGTCTGTGAAGCCTTAGCAAATTATGTTCGCTCAAAATTTAAAAAAAATCTTAATGTTTTTTAAGTTATTTGAGTAGGAAAAGTGCATGGAATTAACTAATAAACAACGCGAACAACTAAAAGATGCTTTGATTAGCGCGTTTCCGGATAAGAATAAACTCGAACAAATGTTAGATTATAAGCTTGACAAAAAGCTCAATGCGATCGCTGGAGGAAATTACTTAACAGACATTGTTTATCAATTGATTGCTACAGCAGAGTCTGAGGAGTGGGTGGAGAAATTGATTAGAGGTGCTCGTGAGTTAAATTCTGGAAACTCAAAATTGCTGCTATCAAAAAAGAAAGTTTGGAGAAGCGTTTAGCTAACCTTAGCGAGGAATATAATGCAGTTACTGAGCAAATAGATAGAGAAAACGATGAAGTTAAGCGCCTTCGACTTCAGAGACAGGCTGATGATTTATACAAACAAATGGATAAAAGTGAAAGCGAAATAAATGAAATAGATATTGTTAATTTGATTGAAACAGCAGAAGCTGAGGGATGGGTTGAGGAACTGATTGCTGCATCGTATCCCCAGCAGGGTAATTATAAGTGTATATCCGCTTGGACAAGTACACATCATAATAACTTTGCACCTCAACGTGAATTAAAATCCACGCTTCTTTTTTGTCTAACAACATAACTTTATAAAGCTTATCGGCTATGCCATCTCCTGTTTCTGCTCCAGCCGTAATATTTTGTAGTTCTTTATCAAGAGATTGAGGGGTTTGTGTCCAATTAATGGCGCTGTGTGCGGCGGGAAAGAAGAAGGCTAAGAAGTCTTCACGCATATTCATTTAAAGCTTCCTTCCAGGATTTATCATAATTGGCTCTGACTTCGGTCATTTTACTTTTACGAAATGATATTGGCTAAGAAAATCTAGTATTGAGTTCACTTGTTAGGCAAGCATTTGGCTAGCTTTCATGGACTGAACAAGTAGAATTCACTCTAGGGTGTTTTAGTGTGAATCTACCAAATTTTTATTTTAAATTTAGAAGTTTAACTCTTATATATAACGCTTCCAGGTAAACACAATTAAGCGGCTTGCTCGCAAAGCTTATCAAATAGGAGAAGAATTTTGGAGAGCGCTAAATTTAATAGAATCAGCAGTATACACTGAGTTATTGAGAAGCAGCCTCAGACAAAACCTTTGCCACCCAATCAACGATCGCCAAACCCGATTTCCTAGCAGCATCTTGTATAGGGTAGATACCGAGAGGTAGAGTTGAGGGGAGTGTTGCTACTCTACCCCCTCTCTTCGGAAACCTTGCTTGCAGTAATTGTTCACTGCATACGTACTAACTCAACGGTTGCACTTCATTGGATTGAACTTGACCAGATTCCAAAATTTCCCCTGGTAGTGGAATAAACTCTGTTTCGTTTGGAACCTTGCCAAAACGATCTTCTTGCCAATCTTGTTTTGCCTGTTCAATTCTCTCTGGTCTACTAGAAACAAAGTTCCACCATTTATATCTCTTCCCTACAGGTTCACCACCAATAATAATACAACGGGCTTGAGTGCTTGAGGCAATCTCAATGGAACTACCCGACTCCATAACAGCTAATCTATGTTGTTCTAGCGGTTCGTCATTGATGCTTAGACCTTCAGTCACGCTATAAACGGCTCTTTCACTGTAATTGTCGGGTAACACAAACCGCGATTCAGGCTGTAGTAATACATCTAGGTAAAACATTGGGGTAAAAGTTTCCACTGGAGAGGAGCGATCGCAAGCTTTCCCAGCAATCAGTGCGATCGTCACCCCATTTTCACTCCAAACAGGTAAATCCTTACTTGGATAGTGGCGAAACCAAGGTTCAGTTTCCTCATGTTCTTCAGGAAGGGCTACCCAGATTTGGATAGCGTGTAGAGTCGCTTCGCGATCGCGAGTGCTTGGCGATCTTTCTGAGTGAACAATACCGCGCCCTGCGGTCATCCAGTTAACTGCACCAGGAAGAATTTCTTGAACGCTGCCTAGACTATCACGATGCAGCAACACTCCTTCAAATAAATAAGTTACAGTTGCCAAATTGATATGTGGATGTGGTCTGACATCGACACCTTTACCTGGTGGAAACACTGCTGGACCGAGATGGTCGAAAAAAATAAACGGACCAACCATCTGACAATGTTCGTGAGGTAAACTACGCCGAGCCTTAAAGCCACCTAAATCCATAATATGAGGCTTGAGGAGTTGACTGATAGTAGACATAAAATCATTTGGCTCAAGTTTTCTTCCACAATAAATATATAGCGGTTTTCACTTAAATAAAGTACAGATTTATCTGCGTTCGTCCGCTACAGGCTGCGGTTCCATAACTTTTTTATGTAGTGTACCCAACTGAAAATAAGTGTAAGAATTGAGTTGCTGTTTCCACCTCAAGTAAAAAACGGGCGAGGACGCCCGTTCCACAAGATTTAGGTTTACTAAGGGTATACGAGTTAAAGAATTACGAGCTGAGTTTAACCGAAACGCCCACTGATGTACTCTGCAGCTTCCTTAGTTGCAGGAGCATCAAACATTTCCTCTGTAGGGCTGAACTCAACTAATTTTCCTCTACGCTTGTTGTGTTCATCGACTTCAGTATTGAAGAAAGCCGTCCAGTCAGCGACTCGTGAAGCTTGCTGCATATTGTGAGTCACCATGATGATGGTGTACTGTTCCTTGAGTTCAAGACAAAGTTCTTCAACCTGACGTGTAGAGATAGGATCTAGAGCAGAACAGGGTTCATCCATCAACAGCACATCAGGCTTCATTGCGATCGCACGTGCAATACAAAGACGTTGCTGTTGTCCTCCTGATAACGCTGTTCCCTTGGATTTCAGTTTGTCTTTTACCTCATCCCATAGAGCTGCTTGACGTAACGACTGCTCTACGAGTTCATCCAAATTTCCTTTGTAACCATTTGTACGTGGTGCAAAGGCAATATTTTCGTATATGGATTTAGGAAAAGGATTTGGTCTTTGAAAAACCATACCTACTTGTCGGCGCAATTTGACTGAATTAATACTTGTGTCGTAAATATTTTTGTTGCGGTAATGAAGTTTTCCCTTAACCTCTGCACCAGGGATTAGATCGTTCATTCGGTTAAAGCAACGCAACAAGGTACTTTTCCCGCAACCAGAAGGACCAATAAAGGCTATAATCTGCCTTTCAGGAATCTTTAAATATACTTCCTGAAGTGCCATAAATCCACTGTAGAAAACTCTAACACCTTCGACATCAAAAACTGAGTTACCTTGTCGAGATTGTGTTGCGCTATTTGGTCTGTTTCTTGCGTTGTTGTAGGTCATGATGTAATTGTTAGTTCTTAGTTGTTAGTTGTTAGTTGTTAGTTGTTGGTGGTGTAGCATAGGTGTCTCGCTTGTCATGGTTAATTGTTAGTTGTTAGTGGTTAGTTGTTGAACGCTTATGGTTTAATCCCCAATCACCAATCGCCAATCCCCAATCCCCAATCACCGTAGTAGCGAGTATTTTTGTCGGATGTAGATTGCTGCACCATTCAGGATTAGAATCACGAGCATCAAAGCAATAATAGTTGCTGCTGCTGCATTAGAAAAACCTGGTTCTGGACGAGTGATGTAGGAGTAAATTTGGATGGGCAATGCCATAAATCGTTGGAACAATCCAGGGTTAAACGTTAAGAAACTGACGGCTCCAACTACAATCAAAGATGCAGCATCACCAATAGCACGAGAGACTGAAATAATCACACCCGTTAGAATTCCTGGAACAGCATAAGGTATGACATGATTGCTGATGGTTTGCCACTTTGTAACGCCCAAACCATAGGAAGCATTCCTAAGAGAATCAGGAACTGCACGAATAGCTTCTCTAGATGTCACAATGATGACTGGTAAAGACAGCAAAGATAAAGTTAGCGCTCCCGAAATCAATGCAGGACCAAAGCCTAGAAGATAATTGAAAACACCTAATCCTAGCAATCCGTAAACAATAGAAGGAACACCAGCTAGATTACTAATATTAATCTCAATGATATCTGTCCACCAAGTTTTTGGTGCATATTCTTCGAGATACAAAGCTGCTCCTACTCCTATGGGTACAGAAACTAAAATCACGATGACACCCAATGACAGGCTACTGATAATTGCAGGAAGAATACCACCTCGATCTGGAAATCTCGAAGGTGTTTCTGTAATAAAACCTGGTGTTAGAAATCTTCCCAATCCGTCACTACAAATATCAAAAATTAGGAGAGCAAGGACAAATAAACCAACGAGTAAACCTAGCAAAAACAAGATTTCAAAAACTTTACCTACTGTTTCTCTACGGTCTATATTGTCGGTAAACTCATCGACTCTTGGTTGAAAGTTCTCAGGATGAATTGAATTAGCCATACCGTTAATCGTATTTCTCCTTAAAGCGTTTTGTAATCCAGTTGCTGGCAATATTTAGAGCCAACGTTATCAAAAACAAAACGGCTCCTACAGCGTATAAAGTCTTGTAATTCAAACTACCACGAGGACTGTCTCCTCCTGAAATTTGAGCCATATAAGCTGTCATAGTTTCTACTGACTCAAAAAGATTTACAGTCAACTTCGGCTGTTGTCCTGCAGCGATTACAACAGTCATTGTTTCACCTACAGCACGAGAAATTCCTAGAATAATTGACGCTGTAATTCCCGAAAGAGCAGCAGGTAGGAGAATCCTAAATATAGATTCAAGTTTTGTGAGTCCCAATGCAAATGCGCCTTCTCGCAAAGTACGAGGAACAGCTTGTATGGCATCTAAACTAATAGAACCAACGGTAGGGGTTATCATGACTCCCATCATTAAACCAGCACTCAAGGCATTGAAGATTTCCAGTGGAAGAAAACTTCGTAGAAACGGAGTCACAAATAACAGAGCAAAGTAACCGTATACGACTGTCGGTACTCCTGCTAAAAGTTCCACAGCAGGACGTAAAATGGCTGCTACTTTTGGTTGAGCGTACTCACTCAAATAAATAGCCGAAGATAATCCTAACGGAATTGCAACTGCCATTGCGATCGCTGTCGTGAGTAAAGTTCCATTAATTAATGGCCACACTCCAAAATGTTTGTTTGCAAATAGCGGTGTCCATTCAGTATCTAAGAAGAACTTAGCAAAGGAGACTTCCTGAAAGAATTCAAATGCTACTCGAAAGATAATAACGACAATTCCAATTGTTGTAAGAATTGAAACTAATCCGCAACAAAACAAAATTGTCGCAATGATTTTTTCTTGAATGTCGTCAGTTGCTTGTTTGTCAATTGAGCGATCGTAATCGTCGTTCAAATAGTTTGCGCCCCGCATAGTCGTACAATTTTGGATTTTAGATTTAGACTAACCAGATGAAAACTTGCGTTTTTAGATTATTAAGTGTTAAATTTGTTGAGAAACAAGTCCCTGCACAAGTAAGTTTTCATAGTCTTGTCATACGGTATTTGCATAAGTTTACCGTATTGTTACCATCAATTGTATTGGAAAAATCTTAAATTTAACAGTACAAAATACTGTTTTGTTATGATTCTTTAATATTGTAGATATTGACAAATAGTTGTTGAAATGCTTTGCGACTCAGGTTAGTGAGTATCAACAATTTTTAGGAATGCGATCGCCTAAATATAGCATTTTATACATTATTTTCTATAAGCCCCTAATTATATCAGTCAGTGTTTCAGAAGTCTGTTTTTTTTCAAAAGTTTACACTTTATACCTGAAGAATAAGGACTTTCCATAAAAAATTTTCACCCCGACTGCAAAAATTCCTCTTCCCCACTCCTGAGTACAAGAGATGGTATACTAGCAAAAATCGTACTACAAGGAAATAATCGAGCTGTGATTGGCGTTGCAGTTGTTGGCACGGGATTTGGGCAAAAAGTTCATCTACCTGGATTTCAAGCTCATCCTCAGACAGAAGTGGTTGCTGTCTACAATCGGGATTTAGATAAAGCAAGAGCGATCGCGCAATCTTACAATATTCCCCATGCTTGCAATACGGTAGAAGAAATTGTTCGATTACCTGAAGTACAAGCAGTTAGTATTTCCACACCGCCATTTTTGCATTACGAAATGGCAAAAATCGTACTACAAGCCGGGAAACACCTGTTATTGGAAAAACCCGTGACTATGAATGTCGTTGAAGCTCAAGAATTGTATGAATTAGCCAAACAAAAAGGTGTTATTGCTTCTGTAGATTTTGAATTTCGTTTTGTACCGGGATGGCAATTGTTTTCCGAACTCTTGTCTCAAGATATAGTTGGTTCCAAGCGTTTCATTAAAATTGATTGGTTGGGTTCTTCTCGTTCGGATGCGACACGTCCTTGGAACTGGTATTCTCGCAAAGACCAAGGAGGCGGTGCGTTGGGTTCTTTAGGTTCCCATACGTTTGACTATATTCATTGGTTATTTGGTCCTATACGCAGATTGAACGCTCATTTCAGGACTGCCATTTCTCAAAGACCAGACCCCAAAACAGGAGAATTCAAGCCAGTAGAAACAGATGATACCTGTATGCTGACCCTAGAATTAGCAGATGGAACTCCTTGTCAAGTATCTATCAGCGCTGTAGTGTACGCACACCGCACCCATTGGATAGAAGTTTATGGGGATCGGGGTAGTTTAGTGTTGGGAAGTGAAAATCAAAAAGATTACGTACACGGATTTCGTGTTTGGACTTCTAATCCAGGGAAATCTTTGACTGAAGTAGAAATACCACTACGATTGCTATTTCCAAAAAACTTTGCTGATGGTCGAATTTCTGCATTTATAAGAGTTATAGACCAATGGGTTCAAGGTATTGAGCGCAAGCAGCAAACAGTTCCATCTTTGAAAGAAGGAATTTATTCGCAATTATTAATGGATTTATCCCAAGAATCAAATACTAAATCCACTTGGGTAAATGTCCCTTCTTTAGAAGAAATTTTCAATAAGTAATTGGTCAGGTGATTACTGGTCACTGGTCACTGGTCACTGTATATATGTCTTTTGTAGGTAGTACGATCGCTATTTCTTCAAGGAAAATATATATGTCACAGGAAATCTGTTTTGGCAAACACCCATAACCCCGAAAGAATCGGGGTTTTTTTATGGGAGAATATTAGTAGAAAGTTATGTATAGGCGATCGCATAATTTAGTTTATTTCTTTAGGATGGTGTAGAAGCTTGCTATACAAATCAAAATACAAACAACACTGGAATACGCTGCATAGATTAAAGCACCGTAGACCCCGAAATCCATCGGGGTTTTTTTATTTATGTAGGGGTTGGAAGCTATTTTAAATATGAATTAATCTGATTCTGATTGTTCTGCTTCTGTATTATTTTTAGGGAACACTACCTGACGTTGAGAAGGATCGAAGCGGTAGCCCTCTTCTTGCATAATTCTTTTCGTTTGACGTGGGTCAAAGTTTCGACTGAATTCAGCCTGCAAATCATAAACCCGTCCTTCAAGCTGCTTCACATCAACACGGATAGCTCTTAGCTTTTCTTGTTGCGACCAATGATAAGGTAAAAGCTGAATAAGAGCGGAAATTGCTGCTGCTGAGATAACAAGATTAACCCCTATCTTTGCTGTCGTTTCCAAAGCTAGTATTTGATATGAGCGTTGACGAAGACGCCTCTTTGGGCGAGGAGTAACTCGGCGCTTTTCTATTGGTTGCAGCGGTGGTTGAGACGGTTGAAAAGCATTCATGGTAGTAAAAAGATAATCGTAACCTTAAACTGCAAAAAGAGCATTTGTACTGGTTGCAGTTTTATTTGCTGTCATATTACTTCATTTTTTTAACTTGGTACACTGAGATTTTGAGAAAAAAATCCTGGTTTTACGGATATCGTTTTTAGTTGTGATGACACCAAGCCGCTGTGCCTAAAAACCATACTCGTAAAACCAGGTTAATAACTATCTACAAGAAAGTTATGAATTGTAAAGTGATGCTGCTAAACGCCAAGCCAGAACACCTGGGATAAGCGCAACAATAAGAGCGATGAACACTTGAGTATCTGAGATACTAGTGATTTCTGCCAGATAGAGAAGATTTGCGATTGACATGGTTTAAACCTCACAATCTCTACGATTTTGAACAGTTCGTTTACTACTTTTCCCTGTTTTGCGAAGATTGGGGAATAGGTTGTTACAAGATGCAACATAAACAGTTGTAGAGACGTGTCATGGCGCATCTTTACCTCAAAAGTTCATCTGTAAACCTCACAAAAGTCAAGCTTTTTTAATAAATTTTATTAAAACCCCCAATCCCCAATCCCCAATCCCCAATGATGTATTTAGGCATAGACTTTGGCACATCAGGTGCAAGGGCTACAGTCATAGACCAAGAAACTTGTATTCAGTTTGAGGGACGCTATCCCTTCGATACATTAAAAGCCTTTGACTTAGCAAACGACTGGAAAAACGCTTTATTTAATCTGCTCGAGCAAATTTCACCGGAGTTAAGGCGAGAAATTAGAGCGATCGCAATTAATGGTACATCGTCTACAGTCTTGTTGTGCGACAGCCAGGGTCAACCCGTGGATACCCCTTTGTTGTACAACGATGCACGAGGAGCGATGGTGATGGAAGAATTAAAAGCGATCGCACCTCCCAATCATACAGTTCTCAGTGCAACTTCCAGCCTTGCCAAACTTTTATGGATGTCACAATTGCCATCTTTTGCGGAAGCAACACACTTCCTGCACCAAGCAGACTGGTTAGCATTTCTTTTACACGGGCAATTGGGTACTAGCGATTACCATAATGCATTAAAGTTGGGTTATGACGTAGAAAAGTTAGAATATCCCGATTGGCTGAAACAGTTACAAATTAAAGTTCAGCTACCAGAAGCGATCGCTCCAGGGACACCAATTGCAGAATTACGTACTGACATTGCAGATAAATTAGGTTTTCGTCGCGATTGTGCAATCTGTGCGGGTACAACTGATAGTATTGCAGCTTTTCTTGCCAGTGGTGCAACACTCCCAGGTGAAGCAGTGACTTCTCTGGGATCGACACTAGTACTCAAGCTGTTAAGTCGGACTCGTGTAGATGATGCAAGATATGGAATTTACAGCCACCGCTTAGGAGATTTGTGGCTGACGGGAGGCGCTTCTAATACCGGAGGTACAGTCCTCAAGCAATTTTTTACCAGTGCGGAGTTAGAAAACCTCAGCCAAGAAATTGATGGATTGAAAGCAAGTCAGTTAGATTACTATCCGTTATTAAAGCCAGGGGAAAGATTTCCGATTAATGACCCAAATTTGTCTCCAAGATTAGAACCACGTCCGGATAGTCAGGTGGAATTTTTGCATGGGTTATTAGAAAGCATTGCTCGGATAGAAGCACGGGGGTATGAGTTGTTGCAGAATTTAGGGGCTGATAAGTTAACTCGTGTTTATACGGCTGGGGGTGGTGCAGGGAATCATATTTGGAGAGTTATTAGAGGGCGTCTTTTGCAAGTACCTATTGAGTGTTCTGTGAATGCAGAGGCGGCTTTTGGAACTGCTTTGTTAGCAATGAGAGGAAGCTCATCTCGTGGAACGGGCTTCTAGCCCTTTCTGGAAAATGAATGGGTTTTCTAGCATGGAATATGGACGGGCGGGACGCCCATCCCACAAGAAAATAGAAAGTATTAGACGGATGCACGCCCATCTTACAAGAAAATAGAAAGTTTTGAACGGATGCACGCCCATCTTACAAGAAAATAGAAAACAATACCTACACTAGAAGGCAGAAGATTGCAAGCAGTTAGGTATAAGTCATGCTATATTTCAATCGTTCCAATCATATAGTTATTCACGAGATAGGAGAGGTTAAAGTGCAAGTGAAGCTAACAAATACTGTTGATGAAATATTAGTCGAGCGCAGATTATTAAATCATAATCAGTTGTGTAGTTGGAAAACACAAGCGCTCGTATATACTAGTACTGTACGTACTCCAGTACTAACGCTCTAGCAGATCGTTTTAAGCTATTTTATAAGTAATAACAAGTGTATTCAAACCAGTTTAGTTTTGACAGCTAATCTTTTAAAATAAAATTTGTACTACAAAATATATTATGATTGACTATAGAGAAAAGTTATTGAAAGCATTGAAGGAAAACGCTCCCCATGTTGAAACTATTAAAATTCTCTACGAATTGTTAATAAATGGAGTAAGACAGAGCGGCTTATCTGGTATATGGAGTCCTTTTGGCTTCATCATAACGTGTCTAAATCCTCCTACCTCTACCGAGATTGTTCGTCTTCATATATGGCTCTCAAGTATGCGTCCAAGACAAGTACCTGATTGGCCAATACATTTTCATTCTTGGACATTACAAAGCAGAATTTTGTGTGGAAGCATCACGAATCATATCTATGACGTTCAACCCAATCGCGATTGCGATCGCGAACTGTATCAAGCCAAGTATATCAGTAATAATAATTCTTTAGTTGAGTCTACAGGTGTGAGAGTATCTTGTGAGTTGTTAAATAGCGAGACGTATTATCCCGGTCAAAGTTATTTTGTCAAGCCTGGAGAGTACCATTCTATTGATGCTGAGGAAAATACTTTATGTGCTACTCTTGTTTTAATGACTGATAATAATAATAATATACCTAATATTGTTGGGCAAATTAACCATAGTAAGAATTATGTTTATAAAAGAGTTATGTTAGAGCGTGAGGAAATTTTGAGAAATATTGAAGAATTGACATCAAGACTTTCTAATATGTACTTTTAAGAAATCAAACTTTTATAGGAATCGTAAATGATTTCTAAAGAATTTTAAGTACTGTAGGGTCAGCATTGCTTACCACATGATACTTTTGTGTTGAGTTTCGCACTTCCCTCTACCCTACCTACAAGTTGTATCCAAGCAATTCTGGGACGGGCGGGACGCCCATCCCACAAGAGTAAGTGAATTTACACTATAACTGGCAATCCCTGGTGAATGTTTTGGTAAACTAATTCCCGTAAGATATTAGCTTTTTGATTTGTGATGGAAGTGTGGAGGCTTTGGAGTGTCATTCGCACCAGCAAATTCTTTTGATGGGGTTGGATACCCAAGCGTTGAATTACTTGTGGTGGAAGTTGGTGATAGTGAGTTTCACTTAAAATATCTACGGACTCTAAAAGTTCTACGTCATCCTCTAACGTTTCTACTATTTGTTCGCAAATATCTTCTAGCTCTACATCAAGCCTAGTCACAATGGACATATCCCTGTAGATGCTTGGTTGATTGGATACTTGATGGTAAGGTTTTAAATTAGTCATTTGCTCTGCAATTTTAGGATTGGTACTTCGCAACAAGCGAATATCGTCCATTCTTTTAACAAGCATAACCAAACGATCTAAGCCCCAACCTGATGCTAAGCCTGTATCTCCTGGTTTGAGTAACCCAGGATGAGCTTCGCCGCACTCTCCGACTTCAACCCATTTACCATCAACTAAAACCTCAACTTCTAACCCATGACAAGTATATGGATGTGAGGTTTCGTTGAGGCGGTAAGATACCCCAGGAAGAACTGCATGGATAATGGTTTGAATGAATTTGATTAAAGCTTCTCTACCTAAAGGTTGATGTTCGCTTACTAGCCACACGTCCATTTGGTGAGGTTCACCGACATGGCGTTTATCCACTACATCCCGCCGGTAACAAATACCGGGATGGAGGATGAGTTGTTCTCCCTGTAATTTCGGAAGTAACTCTGGCATAATTGCAGTAGTGTGAGTTCTTAACAGTCTACCGTTGTTTAGGTAGCGCGTGTATTTTGCCGATCGCGATAAACTCTCTGAAGGGAAATAAAGTTTGTCGAAGTTGTCAGCAACTGTGGTGACGGGTGAAGAACGCCAAATTGTTGGTTCTGGGTATCCGGACGCTTGAAGAGCCTCAGCTATTTGATAAACGATGAGATTTACGGCGTGAATGCCATTTGCTGGGTTCGTCAAGTCCGGCTTTAGAAGTCCCGGTGGTTCATTTTTTGCCTCTCTTTATTTGTGTATTACAAATTTATACCAATTCTCCAAATGATTGCTACACACGAGCCCCCTAAATCCCCCTTAAAAAGGGGGACTTTAAAGACTTTCCCCCCTTGTTAAGGGGGGCTAGGGGGGATCTCAATCTGTTACTTTAATACAGAGAATTGGTATTACTACATATAATAGTAGCACAATATAAGTCAATACGGTTCAGTTAAGACTCGATCCTCCTTAAGAGGACGTCAACAGAAGTATTAGATTTTATGCACGATCCCCCCTAGCCCCCTTTAGGAAGGGGAAAATATTTTCACTTGCCCCCTTTAGGAAGGGGAAAATATTTTCACTCGCCCCCTTTAGGAAGGGGAAAATATTTTCACTCGCCCCCTTTAGGAAAGGGAAAATATTTTCACTCGCCCCCTTTAGGAAGGAGAAAATATTTTCACTCGCCCCCTTTAGGAAAGGGAAAATATTTTCACTCGCCCCCCTTGGGAAGGGGGGTTGAGGGGATCGAACAGAATCGAACACTGCTAACTGAACTGTATTGCAATATAAGTAGGTCGTTATAAAGAAAGCTAACCAGTTAGAATCGTCACTAGTTAACTTTAATTGTGCTGACTTACTTAAGTTGACTCACAACTTTCAGAAATTGCCGCACAACAGGTTTCTCCTCCTCCTCACACCACACGAGCGCAGTTTCAATCAGAGGTGTTTGGTGTGCGATCGCCTGATAAACTAAACTAGTGCGTTGAAGATTCTGTAAAGAAGATGGCACAATTGTAACTCCCATACCTGCAGCAACAAGCCCAATAATTGTCTGCATTTGAATTGCTTCTTGTGCAATCTTTGGAGTGAAATTCCCTTGCTCACACAGAGCCATAATCCCATCATATAGCCCTATTCCTAAATGACGGGGGAATAAAATAAATGGTTCATTAGCAAGGGACTGCACTGCAATGGATTCTTGTTGTCCTAAGGGATGGGTTTGGTATAATGCTGCAATCAAAGCCTCTTTCTGAATGGACATATAATTCAGCCCAGTATCTGCTAAAGGTAAATACACAAAGCCAACATCAATACGGCGATCGCGAAGTGCTTGTTCTTGTTCGGCAGTTGTTAACTCTTGCAAGACCAATTCCACATCTGGAAACTGTTGCCTAAATTCCTGTAATATAACAGGCAAAACACTGTAAATTGCCGGACTAATAAATCCTACTCGTAACTGTCCTATCTCTCCCCGTCCGGTGCGTTTAGTAACCTGAATTATACTCTCCAAATGCTCCAACAGTTGATAAGCTTCCTGTAAAAATACCCTTCCCGCTTCTGTCAGTTGCACCTGTCGCTTCGTTTTGCGATGAAACAACTCAACTCCCAATTCTGCTTCCAACTGCTGAATTTGCTGACTGAGAGGCGGTTGGGCTATATGCAATCGCTCAGCCGCTCGACTGAAGTGCAATTCCTCAGCGACAGCAATAAAGTAACGAAGGTGTCGCAATTCCATATTTTTGATATTTTAAAAGTTTCAATTTTAAATAAATATTGGAAATCTCAAAGGAGTCTACCTATGATACTCCTATAGGCATAATTGGCTGTGTTACGCTCGCTGTTGGATTATTTTTAGTAACAAAAGATTGAGCGTGTAATGTGTGTTGAGCATACCCAATAAATGGCTGAACTGAAAATGAATATAGACACCCATAGCAATCACCTACAACGCTTGTTATGAAAATCATTTTTTCCCAATGCTCAATGCCCAATGCCCTATTTTCAAGATAGTATGTAAAAAAACTTTATATACCAAAAGTAGGAGGCAAACGAATGTAGAAATCAGCACACTTAAAATTAACAACTTCTTTTGAAGTGTTTAACTAAGTTTACAAAGACTCGAACAAATTCTAGAAGAAGGAGAGAGTCATGCAGAATAACAATAGGGAGTTTACTTCAACTCAAGCCGAAACAACCTTGCACAAGGGAGATTCAGGTGCTGCTGTCACTCACTTGAAGGAGCTATTAAATGCTCAGGGTTCTACACTGCCTACAGATGGTACTTTTGACTCAGCGACTCTTACAGCAGTTATCTCATTTCAACAGAAGCATGGATTGCCTGTAAATGGAGTTATCGATTCTCAAACTTGGACAGTATTGCATGAGGTTGCAGATTCGTAAAAACACAGTTTTTGAATTAAGCTAAAAGATGTTGACCCTATGTAAAGATTCTTACATAGGGTTTAAGCACGTTTTTATAATTCTTCTATTATCAACTAAGACACTCTTTTTGGCATCTTTCGTAATTAATTAGTTATATAATTTACGACCCAGCAGAATTTGACCTACATTATGAGCGGGGCACTCAAATAATGCTTTACATACTCTTTAAATTTAGTAACCAAAGATAGTGTAAGAATTAGCAGCGTAAGTATCTGTACCTGAACAATGAAAGTTGACACAAAATACAGCAACCTAAACAAATTCTGGAACAGACTGGGCTTAACAGTATTCCTCACGGGAGTCATTACCGGCTCTTTATATATTTGTTATTTAATATATCAAAAGAATTTTATTGACCGAAGTGGGGCAAGAGGTGTGCAAGTAGAAAAGCAGAACCAAACGAATTCAAAA
This sequence comes from Scytonema hankhaensis NUACC26, assembly GCF_045865695.1. Classification (NCBI taxonomy): domain Bacteria; kingdom Bacillati; phylum Cyanobacteriota; class Cyanophyceae; order Nostocales; family Scytonemataceae; genus Scytonema; species Scytonema hankhaensis. The sequence goes on along the minus strand of NZ_BAACAP010000251.1, from coordinate 75,558 downwards.
GTGGAGCAATATCTCAAATATAGCGAGTGCGTGTCAGAGGGTGGAACAGAGGAAAAGTGCAACTCTCTTCTGAATAAGCAGTGACTAATCACCTGACCAGTAACCAGTGACCAGTAACCAGGAGACAGAAACTGTTAGCTAAATTCTACTGGAGAACTTAGTCTATACACTTTCTGCCATTTGCCATCTACCTTTCTTTGGTGAACTCATCTTTGAACTTAACGAATATAGCATTATACATAAAAAATTTATGGAACCGCACCCTCGACGCAGACGAACGCAGATCGATCTGTACTTCATTCAAGTGAAAACTGCTATAACTAAATTTTCTCGGTGCGCGAAAACTTTAATTGAAAAATTATCAAAATGCAGCCAAGATTTATCGATGGTTTTGATGTAATTTTGCTTGACATGGGAAACACTTTTATGTTTGAAGCAGAACGATTTTCAGAAACTGAAAATTTCGGAGCAACTTACCAACAGATAGGGGGCAATTTTCTGTCTGACGAGGTAGTCAATCATATTATTAAAAATGTTTGCAACACCATGTTTGCAGATTACGAAAATCCTAACTATTACGAAAATTTTCCTTCTGTTTCAAGTTATTTAAAAAACCTGGATTTAATAAAAGATTTACCATGTGATGAAATTAGTTTATTAGAACAGGTATTTGTAATGCATGAAGTGGGGATAATATCAGAACCCTATGTATCTATCTTACATCAACTACGTCAAACCCATCAGCTAGGAGTTGTTTCTAATATATGGTCTACAAGTAATTTGTATAGACAAGAATTTGAGCGAGTGGGAATCGCTCATTTATTTGATGTTATCATCTTCTCCTCAGAGCATGGCTGTATTAAACCATCACCTCGTTTGTTTAGAAAAGCCGTTGAATTGTTAGCAGTTGAGCCATCAAAAATTGTTTTTGTTGGTGATAGTATCAAATATGATATAGCTGGAGCACAAGCCGTGGGATTATCAACTGTTTGGATTAATCGCTACAGTGAAAAGTTGAATGAGAGTTCTGTATGTCCCGATCTCATTATTGAAAATCTACAAGAGTTACTTGAAAGCCCATAGGAGGCAAACTTGAGCAACACTGTTCGTACTCAAAATATCCATTTTGTTCTTGCTCCTGATTCTTTAAAAGGTTCGTTATCCGCCGTCACTGCATGTGCGGCAATGAAGCTTGGAATACAGAGGGCAATGGGAAAAATTCCATGCGAGATTAGCGTTGTACCGCTTGCTGATGGAGGCGAGGGAACAGTTGAAGCTCTTCTTTTGGGTATTGGTGGAGAGGAACGTATGGAAACTGTTAGTAATCCTTTGGGAGATCTAGTCCAAGCCAAGTGGGGTATACTTCAAAATGGGCAAGCAGTTATTGAGATGGCACAAGCCTCCGGGCTAACACTCGTTCCTCAGAGCGATCGCCGTCCCAAGGAAGCTTCATCTTATGGCACTGGACAACTGATACAAGCTGCATTGAATGTCGGTTGTCGCAATCTATTAATCGGTATTGGCGGTTCTGCAACAACTGATGGCGGTGCAGGAGCCTTACAAGCACTAGGGGTACGCTTGCTTGATGCAGATGGTCAAGATTTACCACGAGGGGGATTGGCTCTGCATCGATTGACAAAGATCGATCTGACACATCTGGATGCAAGACTTCAAGAAACTCAAATTACCGTTCTATCTGATGTAGATAATCCGCTTTGTGGAGCTAATGGTGCAGCATATATTTACGGACCGCAAAAAGGGGCAACACCCAGTGACGTCAAGGAACTGGATGCGGCTCTAGAGCATTTTGCACAAATTGCGGCTGTGACAACTGGAAAGGATTTTAACAATACCAAAGGCGCGGGTGCAGCCGGAGGTATGGGTTTTGGGTTAATGACTTTTTTAAATGCACGACTAAAAGCTGGCATTGATGTAGTACTAGAAGCAACACAGATAGCACAAAAACTAGAAACAGCTGACTTAGTACTGACAGCTGAAGGTTCAATCGATGTCCAAACATTGCGTGGTAAAGCGTTATCTGGCGTAGCACGGGCGGCGAGTGCAGCTAAAAACGGTCAAGGCGTTCCAGTCATAGCCTTTGGCGGGACAGTACAATTAACTAGCGATGAATTGCAAAAATTAGGAATACTCGTTGCTTTCCCTCTACCTGATGCACCTCTTCCACTTGAAGAATGCATACAAAGGGCAGATAAACTATTAGCTGATGCGACAGAGCGAGCGATCGAGCTATGGTTATGCGGACGCGGTTTATTTTGAGAGTTTATCAAGATAATTAGTCTATTTTTGTTATTCATTGAGTATCATAACGATAATTAAGCGATACCATAGAAAAACCAAATATATTAAAAGCCGTATAATTCCAAATATTTTCCCAATTCGTTATCTAGAATATTTATAGACTATTTGTTTTTATAGCAGAAAAACAATTTTGTTACCATGTTTACAGTCATAGACTCGGAAAACTGGATACAGGTAAGCCGTTATAGTAGTCGGGGAAGTGTATATTTATTCGCTCCCATGGTCAACTTCAACGTCATGGCTGAAGTTGGCGAGACTCCCCCCTGACACACTAATAATTTAGTTATAAATAGTACAAAAAATACAGTAATTATATCTTGATGGAAGCGATCGTCTTTCACCGATCTTTGTGTCTTTAATCGAGATGTATTAATGTATATAAGCGGATACTATATAACTACAATATTTCCTTACGGTAAAACGGAATATTGTTGTGAGTAATACCAATTCTCTTAATTAAAGCAAAACATTGAGATCCCCCTTAAAAAAGAGAACTTTGAGAATTTTTACCCTTTTTAAGGCTACGGTGTAAACACAAGTCTGAAATAGTTCTCAAACAGAGGTTTTAGGGTTAAATTTACCCCCCTTAGTCCCCACCCATGAAAGGGAGGAAATTGAATTTCCAGTTCCCTCTCCAATTCATCGGTAACTTGTGTGTACACTATAGCTTTTTAAGGGGAGCTAGGGAGGATCGTCCGTTGCTACTCCCTTTGGGCTCTAAAATTCCACTCACTTTGTAGGTGGGGCTATGCCCTACCTACACGTTCAGGTAATCATAAGCGCACCGAAGGGAGTAATATTTAGAGAAACAGTAGAAAAGTTTTCTTGTAATCTACAGTTTTGTTTTTTCAAATATGTCTGTTAAATCCGAGAATCAACCAATTGTTCTTATTTGTGCTGCTGATAATAACTATGCAATGCCACTTGCTGTTACAGTTTGTTCGGCAGTTGCCAACCTAAAAAATAATCGCGAAATAGCATTATTTATTCTAGATGGAGGAATTAGCGAATTTAATAAACGTAAGATAACAAAATCGCTGAACTCATCACAGGTTAGTATTTCTTGGATTAAACCAGATGATATATTATTTGAAAATATTGTATTGACGAGACATTTAACAGTTACTTGCTATTACCGACTTCTCGTAGCTGAATTTCTACCCAAAAATTTTGATAAGGCAATTTATCTAGATACCGATATGGTAGTGACGGGAGATTTATCTGAGTTGTGGGATATCGATCTTAAAGATAATTATGTATTAGCAGTTCAGGATGATGTAGAATTATTTATAGGAACGTCTGATGGTTTAAGAAACTATAGAGAGATAGGTCTTTCTCCTGAAGATAAATACTTTAATTCTGGACTTTTAGTCATTAATTTGGAAAAATGGCGGGCTGAGAATATTGGGCAAAAAGTCATTGAATATGTAAAACAAAATAGCAAATATGTCCGGAACGATCAGGATGCTCTAAATGCAGTGCTTGCAGGTAAATGGGGAGAACTTCATCCCAAGTGGAATGTTATGCCAAAAGTATATGACTATCAATCGTGGCAAGAGAGCCCTTTCACGCTAGAAGTCTATGATGAACTGTATCAGCATCCTGCCGTTATTCACTATACGAATTCCCCTAAACCTTGGTATGCAGGATTGAAAGCAGAATGTAAACATCCTAAAAAGAATTTATTCTTTCAATATGTTGACCTAACGGCGTGGTCGGGGTACAGAGATACTCTCTGGAGAAGACTTTGGAGAAAATTTATGAAAGTTACTTCACTCACTCAAGCAAAACTATAAAATTAAGGGAGTAGGGACTGGGGATTGGCGATTGGGGACTAGGAAAGAGACATTTTCGTGTTTGGTTGTTTTGGAAAGAGGTTATTAGGGACTTCCAAATAAAAAATATTCAGCTGTCTCTTGTGGTGCGGGCGTCCCGCCCGCCACCAGTATAGAACGGGCGAGGACGCTCCGCAGTCGCCTCAACGGGGGGAGACCCCCGCACGGTGAGCCAGCGCTGCAGGAGGGTTTCCCGAACTCACAGCGACTGGCGAACCCCGAAGGGGCGCTGCTCTGGGTCCCACAAGATGGATAATTTATTTCTTGGATATCCCTTAGGCAATAAGCAAAGGGTATTGGAGAAGAATTACTGTCATGCGAATCGCTTATAAAGGTCTGGTTTTATCCTTATCGGACAATGACAGTCATAGGTAATCCATTTTTGAGACGAGTATTGAATCTGTAAAATGTCTCAAACTGATATCCAGGAGCGATCGCAAGCCGATAATTTTGCAAAATTGTTGCTAAATTGATTCGCATTTGCATCATTGCGAATGCATTGCCAATACAAATGCGAGGACCTCCTGAGAAGGGAAGATAGGCAAATTTTGGAATTTTGTCTTGACGATCGCGATGAAACCTTTCTGGATTAAAGTCAAGTGGGTTGGGGAAGTACTCAGGGCTGCGATGCAATGTCCAAGGCGCAATCAAGACAACACTGTTTTTAGGAAGAGTGTAACCTTGGAGCACGACATTTTCTACAGCTTGACGGGATACCACAGTTGTTACAGGTAACAAGCGCATGGATTCTTTCAACACCATCTCTAAGTATGGCATTTGCTCTAAGTCAGACGTTGCAAACGCTCTTTGACCCAAAACTCTGTCAATCTCCTCCAACAATCGTGCTTCCACTTCTGGATGTTGGGAGATAAGATATAAAGTAAAAGCTAGTGTATGCGCTGTTACTTCATAACCCGCTGCAAATAAGTTCGTGACTTCGTTGCGAATTTGGCGATCGCTGAGAAGACCTGTCGTATCTACAGCTTGCGCCTGAATAAGCACAGATAGAACGTCATCGTGCTTTTCAGAGGATTTACGACGTTCTGCTATTAATGGGCTAAGGTGACGCTCTCCTACTGCAATCAATCGTTTAATTTCCCAATTACTGGGAATTGGTAACCAAGCTGGAACTGGTAATCCACTAATGCGCTGAGAAAATAGTTCTATAAAGCGGATAATTGCCTGACCTGCTACATCATCGCGTAAATCTTGACCAAATAGAGCCTTAGTCGTAATACCTAACGTCAGATCCATCATCGCTTTGGGAATGTCAATAACCTGACCTGGTTGCCATTGAGAAACCATAGCCTTGGTATAATTGACCATAGTATCTGCATAAGCATTAATGCGTTGAGCGTGAAATGCTGGCTGAATGGTAGCACGTAATGCTTGCCACAATTCTCCATCGCTGGTAAAGAGATTTTCTCCAAAAAACTCTTTTGCTGTATACTTTATGGTAAAAGGTTTTTGAAATTTCTTGGATTGCTTGAGCAGAATTTCTTGCACTAAATCGGGGCTATTAACAAAATAAGCTGAACCAAGAAATCCAAGAGGAATGCGAAGGAAGTTACCTTGTCCCGCTAGATGTTCGAGGTATCTAATCATATCCTCTCGCATGGCTCCCATATGCCCGCGATTGGTTTTACCTTCTGGAGTTGTAGCGGTTAAGATAACTTTAAGCATTGGATTTTTGTAAAAATATTTGAAATGACGCCAACTTTACCTATTTTACAAACCAAATTGCAAATTACTATTTTAGCTGTTGGTTCTAGAGGAGATTTACAGCCTTACTGTGCATTAGCTGTTGGTTTGCAACGTGCGGGACATAAAGTAAAAATTGCGACTCACAAGAATTTTGCGGAATTTGTGAGCCAAATGGATTTTGAATTTGCTCCACTAGCAGTTAATTTTCAAGAACTATTGCGATCGCCAGAAGGTCAAAAATTATTAGCAGGGCAAAAAAGTAAGCTAATAAGTGACGAGCTATTTCAAGACCTTTTATCAGATGCAAGGCTTGCTTGTCAAGGTTCTGATGTTATTATTTATACTTCTCTTTCAACGTGGGGATACAATATAGCAGAGGAATTAGGAGTACCGTGCTTTTTTGCTGGTTGTATACCATTGACTCCAACCCGGACATTTCCTTTTCTAAAGTTTGCTGAAGTATCTACAAATCCAGTTGAGAGTCTTCTCAATTATGCCAGCTATTTTCTGATGGAATTTGTGTTATGGCGACGAAGTCGGAAAGTAATTAATAACTTTAGAACACAGACTTTAAAATTGCCACCCTTGCCATTTTTAGGTCGTCGTTTCAGAAGAAAAGTTCCTATCTTACTTTCACAAATTCCTATCTTGTACGGATTTAGTCCCTCTGTTATTCCCAAGCCTGTTGATTGGCCTGACTCAGTACATATTACAGGATACTGGTTCCTCGACCAAGCAAAGGATTATCAACCGCCACAAGAATTGGTTGATTTTATTCATGACGGTACACCACCTGTTTGTATTGGATTTGGTAGTATGATTGCCAGCCAACCAGAATTGCTCACAGAAATTGTACTAGAAGCTTTGAAAATCAGTCAACAGCGAGGAATTTTGCTTTCAGGTTGGGCTGGTATAGCTTCAGAGGTCAAGAATTCTGACCAGGTGTTCGTTATCGACTCCGTTCCTCATGACTGGTTATTTCCAAAGATGGGGGCGGTAGTTCATCATGGAGGGGCTAGCACAACTGCGGCTGGCTTGCGTGCTGGTGTTCCCTCAGTCATCGTTCCTTTTTTTGCAGATCAGCCATCTTGGGGTAAAAAACTCTATCAACTTGGAGTCAGTCCCTCACCAATACCGTACAAGGATTTATCTTCTCAAGCTTTGGCTACAGCTATACAAGAAGCAGTCAATAATGAAACAATACGGTCTAATGCGATCGCACTTAGCAACAAGATAAAGCAAGAAGATGGGATTGCAAATGCGGTTAAGGTTTTTCACCACTATCTTGGAATGAATACGTAAATATGTAAGTAAAAATAAACATAGATAAATTAAAGTCATTTATTGTAACTAATCCAAATGCGGAGAGCACAGAGATTGCGATCGCGCCTAATTTCTAAACGCAAAACAGAATTACACACTTGGTTAAACGATGAGTTACTGATTCGTTTTAGCAATTGACATTAATGTCATGCGAACTTGGGGGACATTAAATGGTAGATTAGAGTTGAGTGGTCAGCGTATGGCACCGATAGATTCATTGATTGCTGCTTTTTATTTGTAAATATGGCAAGGGTCAGCGTAAAAAACGTGGAGTTCAATATTTTGTTTATGTTATTCATAAAGTAAAAACAAGTCTATCTTATATTTATCAAGATTATTGAAAAATCTTTGGAATTGAAACTAGTTATCGGCTCAAAAATATTTGTCGAATTAGAACGAAGAACAAAAATCCGGTCTTAAGACTACTATTTGTTGGAATTTATGAATCTTTTAGTTAATATTTGGGTGAATCTCCTTTGGTTGAGAATCAGTCGTAAGAGGAAAGGTGGTGAGCCAGTGCGTTGGACGGGTTCCCCGGCTTGAAGCAACTGGCGAACCCGAAGGGTCGATTAATTTATCGCACATTTTTCACACTTAAACAGATGTTAGCCTTTTTATCTCAAGCTATTGAACACAAATATCAAGTAGTAGAAAGCATTCATCTTCCATCAGGTTAGTTTTAATAAATACTTAACCAGTTTGACATAACTAATCTTAATATATACTATGTGTACTGGTTAGAAAAATTGGATTAAAAAGTATTATTGATTACAAAATTTTTAGCAATCACTCTTTTAAAAAAAACTTTTTGGTTTACTGTTTAGGGCGTTCTAAAACATCTGAATTTTCTGCTTTCGTAGGTTCGATAACTTTAGGCGGTACAGCTTTAGGTGATTGCGGTGGTTGAGACAGTTCTAATGTTTTTGACGCTTTTGTTTTGATAGGTTTGACAACCTTGGGTTTCTCCACCGTCCGAGAAGTTTTGACAGCGGTTGATTCTATCTCTTCAATTGGGGAATTCTCAGTTTCAGAATTGGAATTAACTTTTTTATAGTAACCCATCAAGCGTTGACTCCAGCCTAAAATTTGTATAAGAACTAATGGTTTTTTGGCATAAACTTTTAAAAAAATTTTACAAATTTCGTTAATACTTTCGTAATAAATAGGAGTTTTTCCACTATGACCAATAACATTACCATACTCTACCAGTTGTTCTAAGTATATAAAAAACATGGCTGGTTTTCTTTGTTTAATTTTAGAGTCAAGATAAGTAATTAATTTACTTAATTCGGTGCTAATTCCTTCTTTACCTGGTTCAATACGCTGTTGTTCTTGAACTAAAAATTTAGCAATTTTCTGAGCTAATTGCAGATATAGCGGTTTTCAGTTGGGTGCAATACATTAAATGATTAAGGAACCGCAGCCTGTAGCAGATGGACGCAGATAAATCTGTACTTTATTCAACTGAAAACTGCTATATTCGTCGGAGATGGAGTAGTTGAGATGTTCGGTAGTGTTTTTCATTAGTAACTTTCATGAGGTAAACGATTTGTATTTTTATGAAGAATTTCTGATAATTTTTTAAGTTGCGGTTTTTCAATAAGTTTTTCATGCGCTTGTTGAATTTGTTGTTGCATGAAAATTTGGAGATCTTCACCAGTAAAAGAATGAGTATATGGTGAAATAAAAGAGGTATAGCGAGCGCACAAATCAGCTTGATTTTGTATAATTTTAGCTTCTGTGATTGTTACTGTCATACTTCCCATACCAATGGGTTTACCAGCACCAACTTTTAAGACAATGGGGTGTTTTTCATCCTGTCCCAAAGCAATGAGTAAAGTTCCAAGTTCTTCTTGTTTAAGATTTTTAAAGTATAATTGAGTAGTAAATATATCATTTTTCCATGCTACTTGTACTGGTATACCATTCCCTATACCTTTGTCAATTGCCTGTTTCATGTGATAATAAAACTTCCGACCAACTGTTTTACCGTTATAGTAATACGCCTCATTGACATTAGGTTTGGGACTCCATAAATTAGGCATAAAACCAACTTCAAAACCTGTCACTTCACAATAAGCGTCCTGGATGGCAACTAACCCTTGCCATCCCCATTTTTCCCCAGATGCACCAAAAACAATACTTGCTGGACAAAGTTGGTTTTTATTGTTTGCTGGTAAACGTTCTGTTGGGTATTGACTATGATTTTTTGGCTTGACTCCTACACGACTATTAGTAATTGCCTCATAAATTGAGCGGATACAACCTTTTAAAGAGCTACCTTGAATTAAGAGTTCATTACCTTCACCTTGCACCATAGTTTTAATGAGGGGAATATCTTCATCAAAGTCACTTCCCATGACCACAACCCCTGTGGAGATGTGCAACACTGTCTGAACTTCTAAACTAAGAAATAGAGTGCCATGTAAATGATCGGGTAAATATTTGTCGTGTCCGGGGGGTTTGTCTTGAGTTGGTGATTTGTCAGGAAAGTAAACAAAATCGTATGGTCGGGGACCGCGTTCTTGATTTGACCCACCAAAATTTCTGGAACGATAGGAACTATTAGCCATTTTAATTTTTTACCGTTAGTGCGACAAAATGTACTGTAGCAGTCTGGCGGTCACGAAAATACCTTTGAGCAATATCTACTTTGTCGGAATTAAAACCTTTAGGAAAACGGGTTTTGTTGGGAGGATGTACAAGCGCATTTTGCTCTATGATTTCCCAATCACGTTGTAAGTCCCTAAAACCATCAGGTTTTGTACTTTGAGAGCTAAGAATTAGTACTTGATAACACTCTTTCTGTTGCTTCCACCGCACTTCCAACACTGAATTAAATAACTGTCCTTCAGGACTGGGAAAAGCTTCTGGTTGTTTTGGTGTAAAGTTATTGATGTGATTGTTTTGTAACCGCTCGCGGATATCTTCTTCTAAACTAGAAAAGTCCGCACTACGCCGTTGCCAAAATCCTCCGACTCGGTGTGTCCAGCGCAAAAAGTAATAGCTGGGTGAAGTTGAAAGTTCTTCAAGTAGTTCGATTAACTTGTCTGCGGGTAGCGGTTGCAGATTTACCCCTACGAAGCACATACCGCGCCTCCTTCTTGCAGCAAATTACTCCACGCTTCAACCGGCTTGTTATTCTAGGCTTAGGAAACGATTTTACTTACTTTCAAAGAGTATTTGATAACGCAAAACAATTTAGAGTTCCTATTATTATTTATACTTATGGTGACAGCAAGGCATTGGAGAAAAAGCACTGGGATTTACTAAACACCTATCAATGGTATTCTGTATGTAATACTCCTATCCGTCTAATTTCTGACATCTTCACTATCCTATCTACGTTTACTTATGAAGATAGATGAGATTTAAAAAACAGATAAATTATTTACACTAAAAATGTTCCGTTCGTTTAAAGTAAAATAATGCAAATGGAATAGCGATCGCTCAGGTGGTTAAACCAAGTCAGAGAGCAGGTCAGTCATTTTCACGACAGTTAGAGTTCCCACGATCCTCATTCTTTCGTAGGCGATCGCACAATTATAAATTTTCTAATTCTTGAGAGAAATTCTCCGGACTTAACTCAATTTCCCTTAAAATTTCTCGTATTAATGGACGAGCAATATCCTTACCTGGGTGATTTGGAACTGTAGTTGTTCTTCCATCAGGATGTCTGTAAAAAACATGGCTTCCTTTTTGCCTTACTGACTCAAAACCTAGTTTCAGCAATAACTTTTCCATTGTTTGAAATTTAATGATGGGTAGACGGCTCACGCACTTACCTCTATTTGTTGTACACCTACAAAACGGGGTAAATCCTCTAAATTATTGCCGTACTCTTCCAAACAAAGTTCTAAGACTTCTTTGAGATTGTGTTGCAATTCATCCAAGGTTTCTCCTTGTGTATGAGCACCGACAATTCCGGGTACAATACCAACATATAATTTGGTTGCTGGATCGTATTCGATGTAAGCAGTAAATGTTTTCATAGTGTTTCTACCAACTTGACCTATTTTACTTTCTATTTCTAATACGCTGAAGGTCTGACCAAAACTCTTCTGGTGTTACTTTATCTAGAAATTCTTTTCTTTCTTGTGTATAATCACCGCTTCCCCATCCTGCTTGTTGTAAAAACCGGAGCGTATATTTTTTTACCACATTTCAAAAATCACTTGAAAACGATTTCAAAGACCAGTTTAAGCGATCGCTCTTAGCGTTGTCATTACGAGTTCTCGCTTTCCAACTCACACACCACCAAAACCCTCAACTCTGTCACCCGCTTCAAAGCTGCATCATTGGTCAAAAACGCCTCACAACCAGCCATTAAAGCCGCCGCCACCTGCAACGCATCGGGTAACTGAAGGTTATAACGTACCCGAATTCTTGCAGCTTCTCGCGCAATAGCAGCATTAATCTCCACAAAAGTTACTTGTTCTTGTTGCAATACATCGACAAAAGCTTACTCTAAATCAACTAAGCCTAGACGTATAGCACCTACCAAACACTCTGATAAAGTTATCCCAGACGCTACTGCTGTGATGTCAGCCTCTAATCGCTCAAAAATTGGATTGACTAAATCCACAAACTGCGGATTGCGTTCTACAAAATAAATTACGGGTGCTGTATCAAGAAATAAGCGATCGATATTTGCTAACGCATCACTAATCCTCATTCCTCTCCTCGCAACAACTGTTCTCGATGCTCATCTCCTTCTTGTCGAGTCCGAGAAACCCATTCCTGAGCGTCCTCACCTAATAGCAGATAAGGAGCCATACCCTTCAAGTCGCTCCACTTGGATTTTGGTGGAGCTTGGTTGATATACTTTTTTACGCGCTCCACCAAATGTCCCATTACCGTCAATTGCTCTTCTGGAGTTAGTTGCTCAATCTCGCTTAAAAGTTTTTCAAGTGACGGGCTCATCAATCTAAACCTTGTCAATAATTGTAAATTTTAACATCTTTTCTCTCGAATATATCTCAATTTTTTCAAAAATCCCAACATTTCTAGAAATGAATTGAGGAGCGTCAACATTGACTAAATATGTTGTCGAGTTCAAGTTTTCCACCACTACCTTGGGATAATTACATAATATGCTATTCTCCTGCTAATCTAGATTGTAAAGTTTTTTTAATCTTATAACAGGGGGAAACCTTGAGCCAAAATGATACTAATACTCAGTCAGTGTCGATCGCACTCCAAAATCTCCGCAAAGAATTCCAAGAAGGAGCAGATTCCCGTACTGTCATAGATGATGTGAGTCTCTCCATTAACAAAGGAGAAGTTATTGTTCTTCTAGGTCATAGTGGTAGCGGGAAAAGCACTTTGTTAAATCTCATTAGTGGGATTGAAAAACCAACAGCAGGAACGGTTCGGATCGAAAATGTCGCGATTACAGAACTGAACGAAAGAGCTTGCACTCTATTCCGACGCGATAATATTGGTTTTATTTTTCAATTTTTTAATTTAATTCCAACTTTAACAGTTTTAGAAAACGTCATGCTTCCCCAAGAATTGGCGGGAAAACAGGGAAAAGAATTAAAACAGGCGGCTATTAATCTTTTAGAAAAAGTCGGTTTAGCAGACAGATGCAATGCATTTCCCGACCAACTTTCAGGAGGACAGCAGCAAAGAGTGGCGATCGCAAGGGCTTTAGTTCACAAACCAATGTTAGTACTAGCAGATGAACCGACAGGAAATTTAGACGAAGAAACAGGAGAAAAAGTTTTAAATTTGTTGCTGCAACTGACTCGCGACACTAACAAAACCTTAATCATGGCAACCCATAACCCGGAAATTGCTCAATATGCTAACCAAGTTTTGCGAATGCACGATGGGCGTTTGCAGCAAGAGACCATAGCAGTTCTCACCTAAATAAAGCATAAACTTATCCGCGTTCGTCTGCTACAGGCTGCGGTTCCATTTTTCATATATTACAAATTGAAAACCGCTATATCCCATTCTTCACTCAAATTAGTATGACTATATCCAATCAACCTTTGTGGCGTTTGGCGTGGCGACGCATTCAGAAAAACGCCTTGCAATATATTTTACTAATTTTAGGAGTGGCGTTGGGAGTTGCCATGATGGTATCCATCGACTTAGCCAATGGTTCCGCTCAACGTGCTTTTGAATTGTCAACAGACGCTATAACCGGACACGCCACGCATCGGATAGTCGCTGTCTCTCCCACAGGTATCGATGAAAGTCTTTACACTAGAATGCGGCGAGAAGTTCGCGTGACTTCAGCCCCTATCGTTGAAGGTTATGTTTCAGCTAAAGAACTTGGTTCTCAACCTTTACGATTGGTAGGAGTTGATTTATTTGCTGAGCCTCCATTCCGCAATTATTTTGAGGAGAATCAATCTCAAGCAGCCACGGGTGGAACTGTTTTTCTAACACAACCTAACACTCTTATCCTCTCTCAAGACTTGGCTAAGCAATATGGTATTGGTGCGGGAGATAGTATAACTCTAGATTTAGCAGGAAAGGATATCCGCGCTCAAGTAGTGGGGTTATTGAAACCAGCTAATAACATCACTCGTAATGCTTTGAGTAGCATTTTGTTTGCAGATATAGCCTCAGCCCAAGATATTTTAGGAATGGTGAATCATATCAGCTATATCGATTTAATTCTGCAAAATACAACAGAACAAGAGGCTATTGAGGCGATTCTACCTGAAGGAGTGAAACTGGAAACAGCAGAAGCTCAAAAAAATGCTATTCAGCAAATGACGGCTGCTTTTAAACTCAATCTCACAGCTTTGAGTTTGCTGGCATTAGTTGTAGGAATGTTTTTAATTTATAACACGGTGACTTTCAGTGTTATTCAACGGCGATCTCTATTTGGCATTCTTCGTTGTTTAGGTGCAACTCCCGGTCAGCTATTTATCTTAATTCTCAGTGAAGCTACGGTATTTAGTTTAATTGGTTCTATCTTGGGATTGGGACTAGGGATTTTACTGGGACGCGGGATTGTAGGTCTGATTACTCAAAGTATTAACGACTTTTATTTTGTCGTCAACGTGCAAAGTGTCAGTATTAACCCTTGGAGTTTAGGGAAGGGTTTAGCGGTTGGCATTGCAGCATCAATTGTTGCTTCGGTCATTCCCGCTATTGAGGCGATGCGAACTTCTCCTCAAACAACTTTACAGCGCTCGAGTTTGGAAAGTCGGGTACGACTTTTGCTACCTTGGTTAGTGCTAGCATGGGCGGCGTTCACGCTTTTGGGAATTGGGTTGCTCCGAATTGGTGCGGGTGGATTAATTTTGGCATTTGCTGGGTTGTTCGCAATTTTACTGGCTACAGCCTTACTAACACCACCTGTAACGGCTTTCTTAATGGAAACTTTGACTTCGGTGGGAAATGCTGTCTTTGGTATTGTCGGACGCTTGGCAATACGGGATATTGTGCGATCGCTCAGTCGTACCTCAGTAGCCATTGCTGCTTTGATGGTGGCTGTTTCCGTAATTGTCGGGGTATCGATTATGGTTGGTTCCTTCCGCGTCACTGTAGTACAGTGGCTAGACCAAACTTTGCAAGCTGATATTTACATCACCCCTCCTGCTACAACAGCCAATCGCGTTTTGGGCAAATTATCGCCTGATGTCGTTGCTGAAATTAAAAAACAGGAAGATTGGGAGGATGTTGTTACCTACAATGAAACGGAAATTACGGTTAAAGAATTCAATCGTCGTGTAAAACTCATTTCAGCTGATGGTGATGTCTCTCATGGCAAACGTCCTTATAGTTGGAAGCGTGACAAAGGTGTCAACCCGTGGGAAAGTCTAGAAGCAGGGGAAGGTGTCATTGTTTCGGAAGCTTTGCTACTAAAAGAAAATATCTCGACTCCTCCGACAGCTATTACTATAGAAACTCCTGTAGGTTGGCGTAGTTTTCCCGTGTTAGCAGTTTTTTATGACTACTCTAACGATCGAGGCACGGTTTTACTAGACAATGACATTTATATACACCTATGGAGGGATGATAATATTGCATCTATTGGTCTGTTTTTAAAGCCAGGGGAAAAAGTAGAAGATGTTGTGACGGCTATCAAACACCATTTTCAAGGCAAACAAGATTTACTCGTTCAATCCAATCAAACTCTACGTCAGGGTTCTTTAGAAATCTTTGACCGCACGTTTGCTATTACAGATGCTTTGCGATTGTTAGCTGTGGTTGTTGCTTTTATTGGCGTTTTGAGTGCTTTAATGAGTTTACAACTAGAGCGATCGCGAGAAACGGGTATCTTGCGAGCAAATGGTATGACGCCTCAGCAATTATGGTTTATGACTTTCATTGAAACTGGCTTAATGGGTGCAACGTCTGGTATCCTAGCAATGCCTTTGGGATATGTTTTGGCATGGATTTTGATTTACGTCATTAACGTTCGCTCTTTTGGTTGGACATTGCAAATGCAACTACAACCAGGATATTTTTTACAAGCATTTGGTGTTGCGGTAGTGGCTGCTCTTTTAGCAGGAGTTTATCCTGCTTGGCGTTTGGGTAATACTGTCATTGCTTCTGCTATTCGACAAGAATAAGTCATTTGTCAACTGGAATGAAGCACAGATTTATCCGCGTCCATCTGCTACAGGCTGCGGTTCCATAACTTTTTTATATATTACACCCAACTGAAAACCGCTATAATTCCTCATTCAAAATTATGAAACGAACACTAGTTGTCTTTCTCTGTGCGATCGCATTACTTGGTAGCATTGCTGTTGTTCTGTTCCCCTCGCAAAAAGTGACTGCAAGCGGTCAAGCAACAGTAGAATGGTTATCTACAGCTTCCCCTTCGGAGGGACAATTTAAACAAGTTTTTGCACCTACTGACATCATTTTTCCTCGCGATTATGGCTCTCATGAGGATTACCAAACGGAGTGGTGGTACTATACAGGGAACTTAGAAACTGCAACAGGTCGCCCTTTTGGTTTTGAACTCACCTTTTTCCGCCGTGCTTTAACCCCAAAGAATCAATCCATTTCTGTAGAATCGGCTTCTCATTGGCGTAGCAATCAAATATACTTTGCTCATTTTACTGTCAGTGATATTGCTGAAAAGAAATTTTATCCAAACGAACGCTTTAATCGCGATGCTGTGGAGTTAGCAGGCGCACAAGCCGAACCATACAGTGTTTGGCTAGATGATTGGTCTGTAACAGAAGTAACACCAGGTCAAGTCAGACTCAAGGCGAAAACCGATAAAGTTGCACTAGACTTGGTTTTGCAACAAACCCTACCACCAGTGTTGCAAGGCGATCGCGGTTATAGCCGGAAAGGTTCAGAACCGGGAAATGCTTCTTACTACTACTCTATAGTGCGGCAAAAAACTAAAGGTACAGTCACAGTAGGAAAAGAAACCTTTGCAGTGAAAGGTTTAAGTTGGAAAGACCACGAGTACTCTACCAGTTTTCTCAGTGCTGGCGATATTGGTTGGGATTGGTTTTCGCTGCAATTTGATAATCACACAGCACTGATGTTGTATTTATTACGGCGAGAAGATGGTACAATTGAACCCCTATCGAGTGGTAATTTCATTGCAGCAGATGGCAAAGTAGAATTATTATCTCCGAAAGATTGGCAAGTAGAAGTTTTGGATACTTGGAAAAGTTCTTATAGTGGTGCTAAGTATCCCGCACATTGGAAAATAAAGATTCCCAAACTAGGGTTGTCTTTGGAAGGAAAACCTTTAATGGCAAATCAAGAACTCAATATCTCTACTGTTTACTGGGAAGGCGCTGTTAATTTTCGTGGTGAAATGGCAGGGACACCAGTTACAGCGTCAGGTTACATTGAAATGACGGGCTATGCTAATAAAAGCTTAAGTGATGTGCTTTGATATCAGGTTTAGTTTTCCAGTACTTGTTCTTGTGTAGGTAACTCCGGCATATTTTCAACCGATTCAGTAGAAAAAAACAAAGATCTAAGAATATATAATGAAAAGTTATCGGCGGCGGGAACTGTGAATGCCGTTATCCCGATCGCATTATATGTACCACGTGGCTCATTAGGTCAGTGCGATCGCTTTCTCAAAAACCCAAACATCTAGGTATCCAAAAAGTTAAGTTAAATGTGTACCTAGGTAGCGCTATGATACTTTATGTTGAGAGAGGGTTAATGATGGAAAACTTTAAAAAAGTGGCTATTGTGGGAGGAACTCATGGCAATGAATTTATAGGAATATATTTAATTAAAAAGTTTGAGAATTTTCCGCAGATTATCACAAAATCTAGTTTTGAAACCTTGACAGTACTTTCTAATCCAGAAGCCTTTCAAGTTAGTAGAAGATATGTTGACAAAGATTTAAATCGCTGCTTTTCAAACGAAATTTTAAATAATTCTTTAGGAGCTACCTATGAAGAAAATAGAGCAAAATTTCTTAATCAAACTCTGGGACCAAAAGAAAATCCACAAGTTGATTTTCTTTTAGATTTACATACGACTACTGCTAATATGGGGTTGAGTATAATTCTACTCAACAATCATCCGTTTAATATTCAGTTAGCTGCTTATTTGACTTCAATCGAACAGAAAGTCAAAATTTATAGTTGGATTGAACCCGATAAAGAATCATCTTTCCTAAATTCTATTTGTGAAAGGGGTTTTGGTATTGAAGTAGGTCCTATTCCACATGGAACTTTAAACGCGCATATTTTTGCTCAAACGGAAAAGTTAATTCTTGCTATTCTGGATTATTTAGATAAATGCAACCAAAATAATATACTAACAACAGCTAATACTGTTACTATTTATCGACACTTAAAAACCGTGGATTACCCTAAGAACAAGCATGGTGAAATTGAGGGTATGATTCACCCGGAGCTTCAAGGAAGAGATTATGAGGAATTAAAACCGGGCGATCCTTTATTTCTAACTTTTGATGACAGAACTATTTATTACGAGGATGAGGAATTAGTTTATCCGGTGTTTATTAATGAGGCTGCTTACTATGAAAAGGGAATTGCTATGTGTTTGACTACAAAAGAAAATATTGAAATACAATATTCCACACCCACGATTCGCTATGATGACTGAGGAATTCCAATAAATTAATTAATTTGGCACAACTTGTTATAAGGGCGCAAGGTCGCCGCGCCCCTACTGATATACTTCATTTACCTGAAAAATGCTGTATATGCCTAACATGGATATTTTTTTTGAGATTTATCAAGACTTACCAAGACAGGGACCAGGTAATAACGAATCTACTCGCAAGATGTTTTCACTACTCACAAATTTATCTCCAAACCCGTCTATCTTAGATATTGGTTGTGGAACTGGAATGCAAACTCTTGAATTAGCTAAACTGACGGACGGAAACATTATAGCTGTAGATAACCATCAACCATATTTAGAGCAATTAAAGAGCCAGGTACTTATTAAAGGATTGACAGAAAAAGTTGTGACTGTTAATGCATCAATGTTGTCTCTGGAGTTTGAAGAGAAGAGTTTTGACGTTATTTGGTCAGAAGGTGCTATTTATATTATTGGTTTTGAAAAGGGTCTTCAAACTTGGCGACCTCTTTTAAAAGCTAAAGGGTATTTAGTGGTATCAGAAATTTCTTGGTTGAAGTCCAATCCCCCTACTGAAGTTCTGCAATATTGGCAAGCTAATTATCCTTATATACAAACAATTGAAAGTAATATCAGAATTGTGGAAGATGTAGGATACAGAAAAGTAGGACATTTTGTTCTGCCTAAGTCTGGATGGTGGGAGAGTTACTATACACCTTTAGAGGAAAGGATAAGGTCTTTACGAGAGAAATACAAAGACGACGAAGCAATGAATAAGGAATTAGATAACTCTCTATTAGAAATAGAATTTTATCGCAAGTATTCTGACTGGTATGGCTATGTTTTTTATCTCATGCAAGTTCCTTAACTCTCAGTAAATCTAACTCTTGTGGTACGGGTGAAGACGCCCGTACTACGTATTTTCAGCGTTTTTACATAAAGTTGGTTAAATTTTCCCAGTAAAAACTCTCTCGGCTGGTCCAGTCATGTAAACCCGTTGGTCTATTTCTGACCATTCGATGTGCAAGGGTCCTCCAGGAAGTTTCACAGTCGCCATGCGATCGCACTTTCCTGTCAACACTCCAGCTACTAATGATGCACAAGCTCCAGTCCCACAAGCTAAAGTTATACCAGCACCGCGTTCCCATACTCGCATTTTCACGTAATCACGGCTCACCACTTCAATAAATTCTGTATTTGTCCTTCGAGGAAATACGGGGTGATTTTCAAACTGAGGTCCAATAACTTCTAGAGGAATAGCTGCAACATCTTCTACAAAAGTAATGCAATGAGGGTTCCCCATACTCACACAAGTAACATCCCAAGTTTGATTTGCAACTTGTAATGGTCGATTAATAACTTTCTCATCACTGGAAGCAAGAGTCGTAGGAATTTCACCTGCAAGTAATTTCGGAAGCCCCATATCTACTTTCACTTGACCATTCGACATCAATTGAGGTGTCATCACACCGCCCAGTGTATTAATGCGATAGGTGATTGGGGACTGGCGATTGGGGACTGGTGATGCGCCTACTCCTTCTAAATCCGCTAGGAAAGCAGCTAAACAGCGTATCCCATTACCACACATTTCTGGTTCTGAACCGTCGGAGTTGAAAATTCGCATGGTATAGTTACTACCATTTTCGCCCGGTAATGCAAAAATTACACCGTCAGCACCGATACCAAAATGGCGATCGCATAACTTAATCGCTTGTTCTGGTGTAATTACGGGTGTAGATGACGAGCGATTGTCAACCAAGATAAAGTCATTACCCAAACCATGATACTTAGTAAATTCAATTGCCATTTTCAAAATCCATGAATTATATTTGTGTTTTGACCAGTGACCAGTGACCAATAAACAATAACTATGATTACTGAATTTGATACCTCTCTTCCTAGTATTCGACAAGTACAAAACCTAATTAAAGAAGGTGCGTCTATCCAAATCAAACTGCTAACTGGTGACCTAGTTACCGGGAAAATGATATGGCAAGACGTGCAGTGTTTGTGTTGTGTAGACGAGCGCAACCAGCAGATAACTGTTTGGAAGCAAGCGATCGCCTATATTAAACCAATATAGAAACTTAGCATAGCTAGTTCTTACAACTTAATCCAGTAAGCTATCCATAGGAAGAAACTCCTTGAGTGCGTCAGCTTCACCAGCTTTTACTGCTGGTATGGGCAAAGGCACTGTAGTTTCCGGTGCGAGCAACAGCACGAGTTGATTGACAGCAACTAAGCTACCACATACCAAAACTTGGTCGCGAGCTTGTAAGTCTGTACTGTTATTAGGAAAACGGATAAATTTTCCATCTCGTCGCATTGCTTGCACTTTGACTCCATACTGGTTGTATATGTCCAAATCAGCTAGGGTTTTACTAACTGTAAAAGAGTCGTTGCTAATGGTAACCCATTGACAGGCACTGTTTTCACCGGGAACAGCAACTTGTCCTTTGGCAAATTCACCCAAAGCAGCAAGTTCGCTATCAGAACCTACAACTAACAAGCGATCGCCCTCTTGCAACTTAGTTTCAACAGAAGGAAAGTCAATTTCTTCACCTCCAGCGCGGCGAATAGCCATCAAACTCACCCCTGTTAAGTAGCGCATATCGGCTTCTTCCAAGGTCATACCAATGAGAGGTGAATCAGATGGTAAGGGATACCAGCGTTTGTTGAGGTCTTGAGTTGCTTGTTGCAAATCGCGAGAAACTTCTGAAGCAGTACGGGTAGGTCTGAGGTCTAAATAATGGCTATTACGAATTTGTTGCATTTGTTGCTGTACAACAAGTGCAGGTGATAAGCCCACTTGCGTGAGAATGTAAGCCACCATTTCTAAACTAGCTTCAAACTCCGGTTGCACCACTTCGCTTGCACCAAGTTGGTAAAGAACTTCGATACTCTTATCATTAGTGGCACGCACGACAACGTTTAAATCGGGAGATAATTCCAAAGCCCGTTTCAAGCAAAGACGAGTGCTCATGGGGTCAGGAAGTGCGATCGCCATTCCCCGTGCAGTACTTACCCCAGCAGTTTCTAAAACGTGAAAACTTACACAATTGCCATATACGTAAGGAATTCCAGCATCCCGCAATTGCTGAATTCTTGTTTCCGATTGGTCAATCACGACAACAGGCAACTCCCGAGAAAGCAATAACTTAACTAAGTTTCGTCCCACTCGCCCATAACCGCAAACCACTAAATGATCTTTCAGTGACAATTCTTTGGTAACTTCTAAAGGCTGACCCTCATCATTTAAAAAGTGCTTTAGCCAAGGGATTGATTCCATCCATTCAAATAAAATCGGAACCGAACGCAGTACAAATGGAGTCAGTACCAGCGTTACTGCTGTTGTTCCCAATGTCAATAAATATATTCGTCGGGAAACTAGCCCCAGTTTTTGTCCTTCACTGGCAAGCACAAAGGAAAATTCTCCAATTTGAGCCAACCCGAATCCAGCAATTAAAGCTGTTTTTAACGGGTAACGAAATAATCTTACCAATGGTGTTATGATTGAGACCTTACCTACAAATACCAGTGCTACTAGCCCCAAAATCAGTTCCAGATTGTTCCATAAAAATACTGGGTCAATCAACATCCCAATAGAAGCAAAGAACAAGCTGGCAAAAATATCTCTCAGTGGCTCCACGTAGGATAAAGTTTGATCGGAGTATTCCACCTCCGAAATCATCAAACCCGCAACAAATGCCCCCATCTCAATAGAAAGCCCCAAGTATTCTGTTAGTAGAGCAATACCCAAACACAGCGCCACCACTCCTAACAAAAATAATTCTCGACTTTCAGTGCGGGCTAGCAATTGCAACAAAGGTGGTATTAGCCAAATACCAGCAACAACCGCCCCTCCAGCAAATAACCCAATCTTTAACAGTGCCAAAAGAACAGCTATACCGATGGCTTCCCCTGGTTGATTGAGGGCTGGTAAGACTGCAAGCATCAGTCCCAGTGCCAAATCCTGTACGATCAAAATACCTAGCATCACCTGACCGTGGGGCGTTTCTGTTTCATTACGCTCCATCAAGCATTTCAAGACCACTGCTGTAGAAGATAGAGACAAAATTGCCCCCAAAAACAAACCCTTAGCAGGCAAAGTTTCCCAAGCCCCAGTCACCCCGCAAACCGCAACAGTGACCAAAATTGTGAGAGCAATTTGTAGCCCACCACCTCCAAGGGCAATGTTTTGAACTTTTTTGAGTTCCGTAAACGAAAACTCCACACCCAGAGCAAACAATAGAAAGGCGACTCCGAACTGAGCCAAAGTTTCTACTTGAATGACTTCTTTGATCAATCCCAGTCCGGCTGGTCCAACAACCATGCCCCCAATTAGATACCCTAGTAAAACGGGTTGTCGCAATAGCGCCGCCAGTAGACCGCCACAAGCAGCCACAGCAAAAACCGCAACTAAATCAACTATCAGCCTAAAATCTTCCTGCACAAGTTTTGAGACACACTGTTAAAACCTATTAACAATAAGGATACAAAGTTTTTTAACCGCCTGGACAGTGAATTGGGGATTGGGGGCATTGGGCATTGGGCATTGGCTATTAAAGATGAATTATTCTCCCTTCCTTGTATTCCTAGTCCCTAGTCCCTAGTCCCCAATCCCCAATCGAAGAATGCTTATGATAGAAACAAAAAGAAGCATTCTTGGTTGTCTTATGTTAACTGTTAAAGATTTAGAGCAATTGCAGGTAGAACACCCAGAGTGGCAAATGGAACTAGTGGATGGGAGTATTGTCGTTATGGGTCCGTCGGATTATGAGTCAGAGGAGATTAGCACTCGATTGAGTACCTTTTTAAATACATGGGTTATGCCAAGAAAATTGGGACGGGTGACTGGTTCGAGTGCTGGATTTATCCTGCCCGGTATTGACATAAATGCTAGTAATGGAGCTAGTACAAATTTGCGTGCTCCTGATGTGTCATTTGTACGAGCCGAACGCTTGAAGAAAACTAAACGCGATTTTGTAGAACTAGTACCCGATCTTATGGTGGAGGTCAAATCTAAGTCCGATCGCATCAAGCCACTCGTAGAAAAAATTCAGCTATTCCTGCAACTTGGATGTACTGTTGGTATCCTTATCGATCCCGATAAATTAACAGTGAGTGTTTATCGACATAATCAAGACCCCATAGTACTGACAGATGGCGATCGATTGACATTACCAGAGTTGCTACCGGGATGGGAAATCCCCGTATTAGAACTTTGGCCTCCAGAATTCGAGTAATACCATTTTAAATTTTAGATTTTGGATTGAGAAAGCCTTATCCGTGTTTAATTTTACCTAAATATCTATGAGAAGATGGGGAACTCCCTTTCTCAATAAGTTAGTCTGTTTTCCAACAGAACCATATTCGTTGTTTTTTTCCTCGATAATGACTGTGTATAGCGTTAGCCATTTTAAGAACAAATCAAAAATCAACAGCTGTGTAACCAGTACTCTCCTTGGTATCTTTGCTGCTTTACCTGTTGTATTCGCGTTACCTGCACGGGCTTTGCAAGTACAAGTTAGCCCGGAATCTCCTCAATTGGGAGACACCATATCAGTCGTAGTCAATGTAAATAATGCCGACCCTATTAACAATGTGACCGTTACCAGTGGCAATGATAAGTACCCAGCATATGAAATTGCACCAAATCAGTACCGCGCTTTCATCCCTACAACACCGTTGGAAACTCCAGGTAATAGAACTATTCAAGTATCGGGAGAAGGGCAAGTACAGAATTTGACATTACAAGTACGGTCTCGCAAATTTCCAGTTCAACGAATTAATTTACCTCCTGGAAAAGCAGGAGTCAACGCCACAGAACACGAACTGCAACGTGTTGGAGCTTTTAAGGCGTTGCAAACACCGGAAAAATATTGGAAGGGTCCTTTCCTAGCACCAAATCGAGGACGACTTAGCACAATTTATGGAATACGTCGCTACTATAATGGTAAATTTGCTAAGGATTACTATCATCGAGGTCTTGACTATGCTGGAGGTGCAGGTTCACCTGTTGTGGCTCCAGCAGCTGGGCGAGTCTCATTAGTGGGTAGAGTCTCAGAAGGATTTCGAGTTCACGGTAATGTAGTTGGTATAGATCATGGGCAAGGCGTAACTAGCGTTTTTTTGCACCTAAGCCGCATTAATGTAAAGGAGGGTGATTTTGTTCAACCCGGTCAACTTATTGGTGCAGTCGGTTCAACAGGCGCTGCTACGGGACCTCACCTACACTGGGGTTTGTATGTCAATGGTAAATCTATTGACCCTGTACCCTGGCGAAAACAAGAAGTTAAATAAAAATTTTCTTGCATTAGTAACTTTTTGCGTACTCTTGGCTCTTAATTGGGCAAAATAAGTAGGATTGGTACCGTCCCAACCTTGCTTGGATGG
The DNA here is from genome assembly GCF_045865695.1 of Scytonema hankhaensis NUACC26. Lineage (NCBI taxonomy): Bacteria > Bacillati > Cyanobacteriota > Cyanophyceae > Nostocales > Scytonemataceae > Scytonema > Scytonema hankhaensis. The sequence goes on along the minus strand of NZ_BAACAP010000251.1, from coordinate 50,965 downwards.
CTGAAAATGATGATTAACATTATGAGTATAGAAAAAATTGTGGAACAAGCTTTCCAGGATGGTTATCTTACACCAGCAATGGAAGCAGAAGTCGGACGAATTTGCGATAACGCTAGCGAACTATCAATAGAAGAGTACATGGCGTTAGATCGGCTGATGGGATCGCTTTTAACTGGAGAGGTGATGGCGGTACCGCGCAAACAGTTTATCAACGTGATGGAAGAATTGGTACTTACCGAGGCAATAGCCCGCGTTGCTGAAATTGAAGCGACTAGCGAAAGTTCTCTGGATGTCGGTGATATTGCTGCTTACGCTCTCAATCGCCTTCCACCCCTGTACGCCACTACAGAAGAAGGTGCTACTTACCAACGCCAACGAGCTAGAGCACAACTTCAGGAATTAATTGCTCAACAAGTTAATGAAGCAATTGCACGCAGTCTCGATCGACCTACTGTTGGTAACACGCCAGTAGGAACTAGAAACACAAGCAACGAAGTTCTCCGACAAGTAAGTGCTCTACTCGAATCTTATGCACCTCAATTTGAGCAAAAGTAGATTGGGGCTTGGGGATTGGCGATTGGGGAAACGATTAATGTTTAATATCTCTCCCTGATTCGCTGGTCACCGGTCACTGATCGCTGGTCACTGTTCACTGCCGTACTTCTACTGATGTTCCCAAGTTAACTTGTGTGTAGAGCAATCGAACATCTGGGTTACGCATACGCAAGCAGCCATGAGATATGGCACTCCCTATCACTTCATCATCTGGGGTTCCGTGAAATCCAATCTGATTTCGCCCATCTGTCCAAAATCCGATCCATCGGTCTCCCAATGGGCTATCAGTACCAGATGAAAAAACTTTACCTGTGATTGGATGTTGCCAGATCGGATTGCGTTGCTTGTGTAAAACTTGAAATGAACCTGTGGGTGTTTCCCAACCTGTCTTCCCAACACCAATTGGGTAACTTGCTATTACTGTCTCCCCACTATATACATATACACGGCGATCGCTTAAATCAACGACGAGTTGTTTGTTCTGAGATACAGCATTCGTCGTTTGTTTTGGGGATGCAAAGGTGGACAGCAAGGCTATGCCATTTTGGGGATCTGGCTTTTGGCTTTGACTCTGTGTTCTCAACGCTGTTTTGGATGTGTTTGCCATATTGGGTTGAGAGGTTGTAGAAGTTGTGATGCGCCAATGGACAACTAGAGATAGAAATGCTGTTCCAAAACAAAGCAGCATCACTATACGTGTTAAAGAATTATTTTTTGCCACTGCCATTGTTTACCTTCTCCACCACATTCAACTCTTGGATTCTGCTAAGCACTAACCTCAGTCTAGCTTGAACTGTCAAATCTCCTCATTAGGAAATTCCACAAAAATACTGGCAAATTTTTTGTACGTTCATTCTATAAGTTACAAAAAATTTATAAATAATTTTCGGTTTCCTCATAATTTTCTTAAAAGTCCTGGGCAAACTAGGTCTATAGAGAAGATTATGCCACTGCTGATATTTGAAAAACGTTGTTGAGAGAACTTTCGCTCCCTGGAACTCTTTCAAAATGCAGCCATCAATCATTATTAGGTGTGGTTGGGAGAAAAGCTATGTTAGAAAAATTATGCTTAGCAGTTACAATTACCTTTTCTTTAAATCTGTTTCTACAAGTTCATATACCAGATAGAAGCAGTTCGCAGATCAACTACCAACAGCAAACAGAGATAACACCCAATCTTATCGTCAGGCTACCAAAAAAGTAGGGGTTAGGGATTGGGTACTGGGTATTAGGGACTTGGAACTGAGGCATTGTTCGATGTTGGTAGGCAATGCTGAGGCATTGTTCGATGTGGGTGGCAATGCCCACCCTACTGGTCTAATTCCTGGTCACTGGTCACTGGTCACTGTTACAGTCATAAATCCGTCACTCGCTGAGGGAACATCTTACCAATTAAAGGGTCTAATAGAAAGGGAAGATTTAAAGCCAGTGCGATCTATGAGTCAATCGATTACTTTATCCTGGTCAACGGTTGATGTGAGGCTTCCTGAAGCATCAGTGCAAGTTGACAAACTCTCAAATCATGACCTAATTCTGCGCTGTCAAGCTGGAGTACGTCCAGATCGTGCTGCGTTTGCGGAATTACTGCGTCGCTATCAATCCCAAGTTGACCGGGTTTTATACCATCTGGCTCCTGATTGGCCCGATCGGGCTGATTTGGCTCAAGAGGTTTGGATTCGCGTGTATCGGAATATTAACCGATTACAAGAGCCATCCAAATTCCGGGGCTGGTTGAGCCGCATTGCTACCAACTTGTTCTATGATGAGTTGCGGAAACGCAAGCGGGTTGTCAGTCCCCTGTCGCTGGACGCTCCCCGAGCGGTAGACGATGGCGAGATGGATTGGGAAATCGCAGGAGATACTCCCGGACCGGAAGAAGAACTGACTACTAGAGAATTTTACGAACAACTGCGTGAAGCGATCGCCGACCTACCAGAGGTGTTCCGCACAACAATTGTTCTTCGAGAAATCGAGGGTTTGGCATACGAAGAAATTGCCGAAATCACGGGCGTTTCTTTAGGAACAGTAAAGTCCAGAATTGCCAGAGCTAGAGCGAGATTACAATCTCAGTTGCAAAATTATCTAGACGCATAACCTTTGCAACAGTTTATCTTTTGGTAAATGACGAAGCTCAAGATTTATTACAAATTGTAAAGAAATTCCAGAAAAACTTTGTCATAAGGGAAGAGTTGAATAGTTTTCCAAATTGTCCGCTTTGTTTACCCGTGTAAGAATTGGTAATTAGTGTTAAAATGACTACTGATTCTCAATGTAATGACCGCTCCCACTCGGCAAATCCTCAAAAGGATTTGCAATCCGGGGATGGCAGGCATACCAATGAATTAACGGGTGCTATAGATATGGTGAAGCGCGATCGCTTCGAGTTATTAAGTGCTTACCTCGATGGAGAGGTGACAGCTGCCGAACGCAAGCAAGTGGAAGAATGGCTGGATACTGACCAGACAGTTCAGGACTTGTATGCAAGACTGTTGAAACTGCGGCAAGGAGTACGGACTCTTCCAGTGCCAACACTACAACAGTCATCACAAGAAACAGCTGAAAAAGTATTGACACGAGTACAACGACGTTCTCGGCGAGTCTGGTTGAGTGGTGCTGCAATTGCAGCTTGTGCGATTGGAGCGATGTCTGGGTTACTAGGTGAAACGAGAATACCTCAATTCGCACAACAGCGAATAGAAAAAACTTCAGAAACACCTGTGGCTGTTGCTTCACCGCTCATGGTTGCTATCAACAACCCAGTCATTCCTATACCAAAAACAGCAGAAGTGTCTCCTGAAAAATCGGTTCGCGACGAGGTGCAACCGCCAGACCTGCTGCTAGAGTTAGATGATATTAATTAAATGGTGAATAATGAAACCTTCAATTCATAATTCATAATCTATAATTCATAATTCAGACCACCAACCATCAGGGAGAAAGATGCCTCCTAGTTGGGTAGCAAGTTCTTCTTTCATCAAGTAGACCCAAGCCCAACCAAGAGAATGTCCTTGTAAATCATGGACTTCAATTTGTTGTCGGTTATAAAGGTTGTCTGACTCGGCTCTTATAGGGTGATAATCTTCCAATTCATCTAAGTCTGTTAAAACTTGAGAGTCAGCAAACGCAAGTAAATAGCCACGCACAGAACTATTTCCTAATGCCATCGCTGGATATCCCATAGGTAGGGAGAACAATTTGCCAAATGCGATCGCATCAACAGCATCTACAACTTTGCCAGCACAATATTTGTTATAATTGCATTCTCCCGGTTTGAGAGTACCGTATACGAAAACTTTTAACAATCTAGGATATAAAGATAAAGTACAAACGAAGAGAGCGCTACGCAGCGCAGGCTTTAATTAAGTCCGCCTAGGCGGACTTAGCCTGTATAGCCGTGATTTTAATCACAAGCGTATTTTTTCCAAATTGGGATGCTCCCGTTAAGCTACATTGGCAAATAATTCACCAAAACTTTTTGCAGGTGCGTTAGCACTCGCAACGATCTCCACAATTTTATTTTTTGCTGCTAGTTCAAAAAGTGATTCAACACAAACTCGAGCAACCTTCTGACGAGGAATGCTTCCGTCAAATAATGTATCAGCACTCTGCATAACAATCTGATACGAGTTATCCTCGTTTTTCAAACCACCAGGTCGAACAATCGTATAAGTCAGACCGCTTTTTTGAAGATATTCCTCTGCTTGTTTTTTCCAAACTAGAATCAGCCAGAACAAATTCAGTGGATGGAAAAACAGTGACGTACATAATGAAGAAACTAAAACAAAATGTTCAATTCCCTTTGCTTTCGCTACTTCTACCAAATTTTTCGTACCTTCATAGTCTACCTTATAAGGACCTGTGGGGTCGAAGCTTGGCGATGCCCCTGTGGCGCATAACAGCACTGTGCTATCACCTAAAGCAGTAGACAAGTTTTCTGGGTGTAACACATCACCTTGTACCAATTCTGCTTCTATCGGTAAAATACTTCTTGCTTTCTCAATATCTCTGACTAGGGCACGAACGGGAATATTCCGCGCTACCAGTTCTTGCACTATTCGACGACCCGTTTCACCTGTTGCCCCTGCTACAAATGCTTTCATCTTAATTTTGAGAAACTTGTACTTTTACAATCCTGTTTTCTATTTTAGAGATTCTTTATGACAGATTCTTGAATTTTGAGTAAAAATAGTGATTTAGTGCGAAACATACCACTGAATTTGGGAAGTATTAATTTAGCTAGATTGTTCGGTATATAAAGAATAGTTATATGATTTCAAACAATTCGGAATATCAGTCCTTTGATGCAGATAAAACGGTCTTTTCCATCCAATCAACCCTTGAAACCTCTGAAGAAACGACTTTAGAAGCAACTATAGGGACGCCAAGAAAGTTCTATGGCTGTTACAGTGATTGTATGGAAATGCCTGCTCCTTCTAAGACTGTTGCTGAATATCTAGATAACCATACCTTATGGTTTATACGTTGTGCCGATCCTATGAAGGTAGAGTCTCTGGGCAAAAATGCTTATGCTTTGACTATTGGTCGCTTTGGCGCATTTGGGTACGAAGTTGAGCCAAAAATTGGTTTGGAATTATTGCCTCCAGAGGAAGGAATTTATCGCATTCGTACCATTCCAATTCCTAATTACCAAGCTCCTGGCTATGATGTGGACTATAAGTCGTCGCTTCAGTTACTGGAAAGCGATCGCAGCGATTCCGATCGCAATGCTGGTATAATCACGCGAGTTGAATGGGATTTACATCTAACTGTTGATATTCACTTTCCAAAGTTTATTCAGCGATTACCCAAATCTATTATTCAATCTACAGGCGATCGCCTTCTCAACCAAGTTGTTCGCCAAGTTTCCCGACGCTTAACTCGTAAAGTTCAAGAAGACTTTCAAAAATCAGCGCTCGGTGACCAGTGACCAGTGACCAGTGACCAGCGACCAGTGACCAGTGACCAGTCACTGGTCACTAATTACTACGCTTGGGTAAGAATCTTTTGAACGATTTGCACGCCAGTAATAGCCTGCCAAGCAAAAAGACCTAAAAGTGCAAAATTCAATAAAATATGAGTTGCACGCGCCCAATTGGCTCCTTTTTGCATATAGGGAGATAAACCAGCCGAAAAGGCAATTAAACTGGTCATACCCAGCCCTGCTAGCAGGTGAGGTCCGACAAACAGCTTACCGTTATTGATATATGTAACAGCCATACCACCAACAGAACCTGCGACCATTAAGGCTAGTAGTATAGACCCCATTTGATGGTGTCTGACGTTATATTTACCTTTAATTAACTCTTTCTTTTCTTCACCCTGAGCATTTCTGGTACGCTGAACTTGTAGCCCCAAATATGCTGCATATAAAGATAGGAGCAGGAGCGCCCACATCATTATTGGATGGAAGAAATTTAACCAATACTTAACCGACGGCGAAAGCTCCAGATTCATGGTGTTCTCCCAATAATTAAATCTTCATAAAAGTTATCATAACGCTACACCTAATGGGGAGTGGCAAAGTGGTAAGTAGTTATTTAGTTATTGGATAGTAGGGGCGCAATGCCTTGCGCCCGTACAGTAGTTAGTAGCAACTACAACAACTACCCACTAACCACTAACCACTAACCACTAACACATGACTAACGATACCTTGCTGTTGGCTGCAAAAAATGGCGATATCAAACGGGTGCAAGCATTACTTAACGCTGGCGTGCTAGTGGATACGGGCAACAGCGATGGAACAACGGCTTTAATGTTTGCCGCTAGTTTGGGATTTACCGAGATCGTGCGCTTACTTCTTGATGCGGGAGCAAACATTAATATCCGGAGAAAGCGCTATGGTTTAACAGCTTTGATGTTAGCAGCTAGTGCAAACCAGCTTGACATCGTAAAACTTTTAGTATCAAGAGGGGCTAATGTTAATACGACTAATGAAGATGGCAGTACAGCCCTGATGGTGGCTGCATTAAAAGGTCATGTTGAAGTTGTGTACGCCTTGCTTACTACTGGGGCAGAGGTAAATATTAAGGATAAAGATGAGGATACAGCCTTTAATCTAGCAGTTAAGCAAGGACACGCTGGAGTTGTAGAAGCCATAATACAAAATGGTGTAGATGTCAATAGTAAAAATGAAGAAGGTGACAGCGCTTTGATGGTAGCGGCGGATTTAGGGCATTTACACGTTGTTCAAACATTATTAGCTCTGGGGGTTGATGTCAATGCACGAAACGAGGATGATGGAACTGCTTTGTCAGCCGCCGCCGCCGCCGGACATAGTGCGATCGCATCCGTTCTTCTGGCTACAGGGGCTGATGTGAATGCCCAAGACAAAGACGGCGAAACAGCTTTGCATCTTGCTGTAGTGGAAGGTTATACTGATGTCGTTAAAGTTTTACTCGATAAAGGTGCAAATGTAGGACTCAAAAATCGCTTAGGCGATACACCTTTGCCGATCGCCGCATTACAGGGCTACAGTCCAATTGTAGAGTTACTACTACAACGAGGCGCAAATAGCAATGAGAAAAATTTAGGCGAGTATCCTTTGACACTAGCAGCTAACCAAGGAAATGCGGAAACAGTAAGGATTTTACTCGCTCATGGTGCAAATGCCAATATAAAAGCAGACGATGGCAAAACAGCTTTGATAAAAGCAGCAGAACGCGATCGCATTAGCGTTATAGAACAGCTTGTAGATAAAGGAGCAGATGTTAACTTGCAAGATTCAGCTAAAGCTACAGCTTTAATGTGGGCGGCGTCACGAGGTAGCGATCGTACCGTGCAATTATTGCTGCAAGCTGGGGCAGATGTGAATATGAAAAATCAGGGCGGTTATACAGCGTTGATGTTAGCAGAGTTTAACGGATACCATAGTGTTGTAAGGATTTTAAAAGCTGTACGAGCACAAGAGTAACGCTCCTACAGATCTGGCTCATGAAAACGAAACTTTAAGTCGAGTAGGGCAAGCCCATTCGCGAAGCACGTGCTCAGTAGCTCAAGACCTACCTTTACCTCTGATTCTTAACCAGATCGGTATTCTTGGTAGAATAGAGGCAGCACTTTGACGATATTGCGGTCTTAAGCCTAAGTTAACGTGTTGTTTGTAAATATACCAAGTTTCCTGTCTACCTTCATTTTGGAGATTGCGACACTTAACAGGCGGTTCTTGAAGAGTGACTTCCCAGTAGTCTTCAGGTCGTTCAATATCACCCAAATAAGCCGAGTTTCCATCTGTAATTCTAATAGGGGTTAGATTTTCAGGTTCTCTATAGGATAAAGCAATCAGTCTTTCATTATAGCTAGCGTGGCACTTGGCACGTTCTGAGTAGATCTCCGGTGACTGCCTGTACCAATTTCTGCGTGTTTTTAAGTAAGTACCTTGATACGAAGTCACCCTAAACGACGTTGAAGAGTTTCTCGGAGTCGTTTGAGATGATGCACTGCTAGGGATTGTAGCACCTATTATACTACACGTTACCGCTAGACAAAAAAGCAATCTTCTAGAATAAATTCTATTATTTTTTATACTCATAAATTTATTTTTTAAGAGGTAAATTTGTCTTTCCCTGTTTTGTCAAAGTCAAGCTAAATACCAAGCCATTTAAAGACTACAATCTCAAACAATATTTTTTCGGAAAATGACAAATCAGTAACCAGATAACCAATTACTATTTGTTAATTACTGGTTACTAGTCACTGGTCACTGGGCACTGTTAAGAATCTTTACATATTCGAGATGGTAAAATTTGACTACAGCGGCGGAACTCTGCAAGATACTGCTCTAAAACAACAAATTGCGGCAGATTTAGGCTGTAGTAAATCCAACGCCCTTCTTGACGCGAGCGAACCAAACCTGCTTCCCTAAGATTTTTAAGGTGAAAAGACAGCTTTGACTGAGTAACTCCTAATGTATCGCACAAGTCACATACACAAAGTTCTTTGTCTCGCAAGAGTTCCACGACATTAATCCTAATGGGATCGGAAAGAGCATGAAAACCTGCAACAACGAGATCCGAAATCACAGTTAAGGAGCTTTGCATCAATTTATTTTGATAAGAAGGTCTGTTCTTATTTTGAACTAGAAATTGATATTGCGTACAACTTTTAAGCTTAGCTATAGCCGAGTTTTTTAGGATCTAACACATTGACAGGTCTAGCTTTTAGCTGCTACAGCTAGCTTACAACGAGCGGGAGCGGCGTCGGCGTAACCACAAAGCGCCCATCAATCCCATGCTAAATAGAGTCATATTAGTTGTTGGTTCGGGAACTTTCTGAGGAACCTGGATAGGACCAGTAACAAGAGCTAGACCATTTAAGGTAATAGTCGATCCTAGGTTAACTGTATCGTTTTCAGAAAATAAGAGTGTAGCTGTGGCATTCTCAAATAAACCTTCGCCATCAGTAATGTATACAAGCCCAGAACCTTTTGCTGTTAAGGTTTCAAAGTTAACGGCAGCACTAGCATCACTAAGTCCAAATAGTTTGTTGATGCCATTACCAAATTGAATATAGCCAAATGGGTAGTTTTGTATGCCAAAAACTTCTGGATTATTGTTAAACGTTAGATTTCCATTGTCGTCAAGTACTGAGTAAGTCAAACCCTCATATAGTTCTAAACCGTAAGGAGCATCATCGCTCACTCCTACTTCAAAAACTTGTGAAATATTACCAGAAATAGGTGTAATGTTAACTGTTGTACGATAATTACCAGTAAACGGGTAAACAGTTTGTGCTGATGTTTTCGCTACACTTAAGCAAACGCTAACTAAAGTTAGGGCTAGTGGAAGAAACCACACCTGGAGCAAACGAACTATCATTGGTATATCTCCAATATTAAATAGTATGCTTTTTAGAGTTTCTGTGGGTTTGACAATGCCCGCCTCATGCTTATAAGTAATCAAATAGCAGGAAGGTAGTAAGACAACTCTACAAAGTATTGCATGAAAAATCAATAAGAAAAAATTCTTTAGTTGCATTTTATATAAATATTGAAAACAACATAACATATAGATTTTTCTAAAGAATATATATTGTTTTTTGAGATTTTTGTGTTACATAAAATTATGTTATTTTATCCATTATTTATTCATAAAAAAGAGTCACTCCCGAACCGCCATTCGATCCTCTTTTCCCACTTTACCTACTTTTCCTACTTTTTTAAATAACGACTCCCTTCTCCCTCTTATGATTACTTATGAGCGTAGGGGGGCAATATTCACCGTTTTCTATTGGTGGGGGTTATCCGCCCTACATACAGGAGTAGAATTTTAGAGCGGAAAGGGAGTAAGTAGGTATATGGAAAAAACGAATTATTTAGTAGAGAAAATTGTATGGAATGGCTGTTAGTAATAATAAATAGCGAGCCTATACTAACAAAAAGCGATCGCAATCGTAAAATACTAAAACTTACCCATCCTTAAAAATTAAATTATAATTTTATCAGTTCAAGTTCAAATTGTTGGTAATCGGTAACAAAGCTCAATATTTTAATGATTAAAATGATTTTCATAAACTCTTCATTAAGAATTCATTATTCTTCAGTATTAACTCTGTTATATATTGTGAGGTGGTATCTACGAGTTAGCACGTTTAAGCTAGATGCTGTGAATGCTCGCAGCAATTCTTAAATTTTTCTCCAATATATTGCTTTCAAATGAGTACAGAGAAACTATTTATATGAAGTAGAAAATTTCTCGACCTCATGAAAGTTATATTGAATGTAAATGAAGACTGTTTTATTTCCCTCCTTGCCTTATGATGAAAAAATATTTTCTACTAGGATGTATGCCCTTGAGTATATCCGTGCATACTCTTTTAGGCTTTAGTTTTGCGACTTGCGCTCAGCCAAAACTAGAGCTTAGTAACAGTGATTTTCAAAAGCAAATCGTGTTTCAAGAGAGTTTCGATCCTCCAGGCGACGGAGAGCCAAAAGACACTTCTGGTGCGGGTTCTCGTCATGGATTTAGGTGTTATCAAAATGAACAAACTATTCTTGCTCATTGTTAATTGCTCGTAGCAATTAACAATGAGCAATTTTACAAATCTCTAACCATTGTTTCAATAACAATTTGATTTTCTTTACTTTCTGCTTGCTTAAGATACTCAATAGCAATTTGTCCTTCGACTGGTTGCTCTTTGGCGATTGCAATTAATAACTTGACAGTTTCATGCAGCTGTATCTTTTCCAAGTACTTGCTAATACAAATTTGTATGGAAATAGCTGCAACAACGACACCAATCAGTGGAGGAATTGCAGGAATCCACCAACCTTTTAAAAAGGCGAGGAAACTAACTGCGATCGTTCCTCCACTAGCGATCGCTAAGCGAAATATTAGATTCTTAAGTGTTTTCACTTGCCAACTTAATGCTGCCCCAACTCCAGACCATAAAAAAATCCAAAGCCACTCAATCGGTTCAGACCAAACTTTTAGCATTGGTCGCCCATCCAAAGCAGCACTCAGAATTTGACTAGTAATATTGGCATGCAATGTGACTCCTGACATAAGAGATGGGGAATCAAATACGCGACTGCTATAAGGTGTTTGGAACAGATCGTGCGTGCTTTCTGCTGTTGAGCCAATCAGCACGACTCGATTGTAAATCTTATCTTGTGGAATGCGCTTAGCTAACAAATCTGCAAAAGAGAAAATCTGGAATTGTTTTTCAGTTCCATGAAAGTTAAGTAGGATTTGATAACCACCTGCATCGCTACGGACGTAGCCACCGTAATTTGGTATAAAGGGAACAAGTACAGCTTTTCCCAATCTGATGTCATGGGAAGATGTGGGAAGAGGTTCGGGTGCGATCCCTTCTGCTTCTAAATAAAGTAATGCTAGCCGCAAGCCTAGGTTAAAACGCAACCCAAATTTTCGAGAGCGAACTGAAAGTAAAGCACGCCGCACTTTACCGTCTCCATCTAACACTTGATCTGCCATTCCTACCTGCCCTAACTCAGACAAAACAGTGGGTGGAGCAATTTGACTTCCTACAACTTTCTCAATACCAATTAAATTTGATGTAGTTCTATATAATTCCACTAACTCTTGATGAGCTGGTTCTACAGGTAAATCTCTATACAAATCCAGCCCTATAGCTCTAGGTTGATAACTTTTTAAAGTCTGAAGTGCTCGAGATAGAACTCGATCCGTAATTGGATATTGACCTACTTGCTTGATATCTGACTCACTAATAGCAATAATCGTAATACGGGGATCGATGCCTGCAGCAGGACGAGCTTGGAAAAAGTTATCTAGTGTTGCCCATTCCATACTTTGTAGTAAACCAGCCAAACGCAAAAGAATAACGGAACCTGCAACAATCCCTGCAATTCTTGCAATCCATGCTTTCCGTAAGTTTATGTTTTGGGCATAGTGTCTAGCAACTACCCGTGCATTGGCTAAGATGTGATACGCATTTTTTGCTGCTTGTAGAGCAAATTGCGCTTTTTCTCGTTCGAGTTGTCTTGCTCGTCTCTCTAAAGTTAGAGATTTTTCAAGTTCTTGTTTTGCAAGTTCTTGACTAGCAGCTAAAAAACGATAGTCTAGATCGCTGAGCTTTTTATCTTGAGACCAAGCGAGTGCTTCTTGTAATGCCTCTCCTTGTATAAGTTGTGATTTGTTTTTTTGTTCTGATGCAACCCAAGCTTTTAAGTTTTGTGCATAAGGACGCCTGCTCTCAAGGTGTCTAGCAACCCATTCTTGATTGAAAATAGCTTTATATATAGGATTTTTTACTTTTAATTTTCCCTGTTCGCGGACAACTAAACCTGACAGTTGTAGTTCTATATGTTCTCGCTCGTCCTCAATAAGTACATTCTCCCCTGCTAGTATTTGTTGATATATACTCAATACTCTTCCTGCTGTTCTTTCATTAGCTAAAAGGCGATCGCGAATAGTCCTTAAATGTTGGGGTTCATCTTGTGATTCCCACTTATTAATGATGCAAGATTTCACAACACTTTCTACCCAAAACGCCTCTGCACCTCGTGGAATTGTTAAACCACCGCTAACAGCATCTTGAATATATGTCTGTATTAAATAACACAATTTTTGTGTGAGAAAGGGCTGTCCTCCCGTCCAAGCTAAAATTTCTTTAAGAATGATAGGCACTTGTACGGACGCATCAGCTGTGTTCTTGACTAGCAATCCCTCTGCTAAAGGTTGAACTTGTTCTAGAGAAAGATCTTGCAGTTCTATAGCTTTACCAAGATTAAACGGAGTGCGCTTTTTATCTTGAATCAAATCTGAAGGCGTTGTTACCCCAAACAGAGCAAATGTAATGCGTTGGTATTTTGGATCGTTCGCTCGTTGGTTGTAGCAAAACCGAATTAGAGCAAAAAAGTCATCTACTGGAAAATTAAGACTAAGAATACTGTCCACTTCATCAATAAAGATAACAAGTCTTTCTGGTATGTGGACAAGCAGAACATCAGAAATAAACTGACTCAACCTTTGAGGTAGAGAAACACTTTCATGCTCCTGCCACCAGGTTTTCAAATTAAGTTTTGTTGACAGCTTCAACCCAGACCATAACTCACCAACAATTCCCTTGTACCATTGAGCAGGAGTTACGGTTTCGCTGCCAATATTTGTCATATCAATACTCGCACACCGAAATCCTTGTTGCTGCAAACGATGCTTAGTTCTTACTAATAGGGAGGACTTGCCCATTTGCCTAGTATTAAGAACATAGCAAAATTCCCCATTCTCAAGCGCTTTATAGAGTTCCTCATCAGCCTGACGCTCTACATAACTTGGAGCATCACTCCTTAAACTACCACCTACCTGATATACGTATAAACTCATATACTTAATTAATATAAACTTCGCACTGTTTTCCACCAAGCCTATTTTGTCTTATTAAAATAACATAAAGATTCTAGTAGTTGGCGATCGCGTTTTGAAGCCTAAGATTAAACTTTTGAATAGTTATCCTCAATTGTTTAATTTCCAAAAATCCACTCGTACTCTCTTTGATAAATGAAAAATTTACTCTATTTCATTATTTATTAATAACCTCATATTATCAAGCTACCAATTGAGCAATCGGATCGCCTTTAATTCTCAATTCATTAGGATAGAAGTGTTAAGCGTAGCTATCTCTACTTCAGATATGATTAAAGCATCAGCAGGCGATCGCCCAGAACTAACAAACTGTGTGTTGATAATTTTGTCTTTATTTAGCCACTTATCTACATTTTAAATAGTATACTCTTTTTAAAAAAATAGAGCAAAAATTTAATTGTAGGAAAAGTAGGAAAAGTAGAAAAAAATAGGGAAATTTAAAAAAAATAAGTACTGTAAGTAGTAATTTTTGAAAAATTCTAGCAATCCTAAATCATTTATGAAACTTTTTGAGTACTGTAGGGTGGGAATTGCCCAGCAAATGAAGCTTTTGTGCGGCCTTGGCCTTGCCCAACGCCACTCCTCTCAACGCAATCCCCCCGCTCTTTGCGAGTGGCTCCCCTACGTGTATTTCAAAAATAAAATATGAGTTCAGAAATAGCTTTGTCATTTTTTGATACAAGTGGTATCCTATAATCTTAGATATAATTTAAACAAATGACTTTATACCAATACCAAATTGGAGGTAGCCTTACTACTGATGCGCCAAGTTATGTAGAACGAAAAGCAGATTTAGAATTGTACAACGCCTTGAAGAAAGGAGAGTTTTGTTACATTCTCAACTCAAGGCAGATGGGTAAGTCCTCTCTAATAGTAAAAACTCGTCAGCGCTTGCAGGAACAAGGCTTTAAATGCGCGACGATAGATATGAGTAGTATTGGTAGTAAAAACATTACTCCATTACAGTGGTATAAGGGAGTTGTTGCTGAACTATGTTCGGGTTTTAAGCTGTATAAGAAAATTAACTTAAAGGGTTGGTGGAGCGAACACGAAGGAATCTCTCTACTGCAAAAATTAAGCCGCTTCATCTCTGAAGTTCTGTTAGTGGAATTTCCTAATGAAAGACTGTTCATTTTTATAGATGAGATTGATAGTATTCTCAATCTAGACTTTTCAGTGGACGATTTTTTTGCTCTCATTCGCTACTGTTACAATCAACGGGCAATAGATCCTAAGTACAATCGCGTGGCTTTTGCAATTTTTGGAGTAGCAACCCCATCAGATTTAATTCAAAATAGGATCTGTACGCCCTTTAATATTGGAAAAGCCATAGAAATTCATGGGTTTCAATTAGAAGAAGCACAACCATTAGTCAATGGATTGGCTGTTATATCTGTGAATTCACCTCAAGCAATTTTGAAAGAGATATTGGGTTGGACGAATGGGCAACCTTTTCTCACACAAAAGTTGTGCCAGCTAGTTATAACTTTTATTCAGGAATCTAAAACAACAGGTATATCTATATTTCCCGGAACAGAAGCATTTTGGGTAGAACGGGTTGTCCGAGAAAGGTTAATCGCTCAATGGACATCTCAAGACGAGCCAGAACATTTACGCACAATTTGCAATCGCATTTTAGCAAATTCACACTGTGCGGGAAGAATGCTTGGCTTATATCAACAAATTCTACAGGGCGTAAAAGTACCAACAGATGACAGTCACGAGCAAATTGAACTCCTATTATCGGGTTTGGTTGTCAGACAACAAGGTTATCTTCAAGTGAAGAACCGAATTTATCAAGAAGTCTTTAATCTAGAGTGGGTAGAAAAGCAATTAGGATTTTTGCGCCCTTATTCTCAGATGTTTGATGCTTGGCTCGCATCAAAGCAAACAGATTCTTCAAGGTTATTGCGCGGACAAGCATTAATTGATGCTCAAATTTGGTCGCAAGGGAAAAGCCTTAACGATCTAGATTATCAGTTTTTAGCGGCTTCTAACGAATTAGATCGGCGAGAAATGCAACAGGTATTAGAAACACAACGACTTGAAGAAGTTGAAGCTCGTCTTGCAGAGGAAAGAAGAAGGTTAGCACAAGAAAAGAAAACCGCTAAAGCACAACGGTTATTGATTATAATTCTAAGCATCACTTTCTTAAAAACTCTCATCTTGGGAGGAGTTATTGTTTATCAATATCAGCAAAAAGTAGTTACTAATCAAAAAATAGTGACCAGTGACTAATGATTTGTTATCAAAAAATTTTACAATTCAAGAACCAACTCTATTGATATTAGGAGGGTCTACCGAATGCTAAGTACTCCCACTCTAATTGGGCTGATAATTGCAGTAATTGGTGTAGTTGCTTGGATTGGTGGCAGTTTGAGAGTTGCTAACCTCGAACTCAATCTTAAAACATTCAAGGGGCGCATCACATTTATCTTTGCTGTGTTACACGTTTTGGGAGGATTGATAATTATTCTTATCGATCTACTGCCTTAATGACAATTGAGGAGAGTCGTGGTTAGAATACTACACACTTCCATATCTCCTGAAATGTTTCAGCCCTATGTTCCGGAAGAAAAAAACGCTCGCTGCTATAGCTATCGGCTTTCCCGTGACTCCTTTAATTGCATTCATACCCGTGCAACAAGTGGCACAAAACCAATTGAGTCCGCCGGAATGTAGGGTGGCTAGATGGGAATTGCCTGTAACCTCTCAAAATCAACCTCAAGATCCTGCAAATCAAAAGCCTGTTACACCAGCACTAGTCCCTATTCAAAAGTCGCCTTTTCCTTGTTGTCAAGAAGATATCTCTTGTCTGGATCGGCAATTGTGGGGAGAAAATAGTCAATTACCTGACAAAAAAGCGCTAATAACCTCTGTCGATCGCAGTTTGCAATATTTGTCTTCTAATAATGCTGCTACGGCTTACCAGGGATATCAAGTAGAGGGAATTACACGAGAACGGGTTCTTAAAAGTTTACAAAGGTTTCGCGAACTTTTACTAAAGTCTAAATCTGCTACGGAACTTAATACAGCGATCGCGAAAGAATTTGTTTTTTACCAATCTGTAGGCAGTGACAGCAAAGGCTCAGTTTTGTTTACTGCCTACTACGAACCAGTTTATGCAGCTAGTCGCGTACCCACAGCAGAATACCGCTATCCTGTTTATCGTTTACCTCAAGACTTACAATCTTGGTCAAGACCCCATCCTACTCGCTTGGAATTAGAAGGTGCTGATGGGTTGCAAGCCTCAAAAGGTCGATTGCAGGGATTGGAGTTATTTTGGTTTCGCGATCGCTTAGAACCTTATCTAGCACAGATACAGGGTTCTGCTCGATTGCAATTTCCTGATGGCAAGCAAACAACTATAGGGTATGCTGGTAATACTGCTTATAACTATAAAAGTATTGGAAAATCTCTAGCAGAAGATAGCAAGCTTCCACTTGAAGGGATGACTATGCCAACTATTTTGGAATATTTTCAGAAATATCCACAAGAATTAAATGTTTATATTCCTCGCGATCGTAGCTTTGTGTTTTTTCAAGAAAATTACGGAGCACCCGCACGAGGTTCTGTTGGCGTACCAATAACAGCCGAGCGTTCCATAGCAACGGATAAATCCCTCATGCCTCCTGGTGCTTTGGCATTCATTAGAGCACCTTTTCCCTTTGCGAACAAAGCAACTGGAAAAATGGAACGCCGAATTGTGAGTCGTTACGTTCTCGATCAAGACACAGGAGGTGCAATCAAAGGGGCGGGTAGAGTAGATTATTTTCTAGGGACTGGTCAAGTTGCAGGCGATCGTGCTGGTGTCACAGTTGCTCGCGGTCAATTGTACTATTTGTTATTGAAGTTGTGATTGGGGATTGGGGAACTCGGGGCCCCCTCTGGGGATAAGGGGCAATGGGGATTGGGGAACTCGGTATCCCTTCCTTGTTGAGGGGTAATGGGGATTGGGAATAAAGTTTTTTTCCACCAATTAAGTGTACGGGCGTAAGGCATTGCGCCCCTACTTAACCACTAACAATGACAGGCGAGACGCCTGTTCTACACCTCCAATATTCATCCACAGTTACAAATTGATAACCTTCTTCCAACAATTTTGGTATTAAAATTGCTGCTGTTTCGGCAACATCTTGTCCACCACAAGCACCATCATGCAGAACAATCAACGAGCCATTACAGACTTGCTTTAAAACTCGCTGTGTCACGGTAGCGATACCTGGAAGCGCCCAGTCCTCTGGAACAACACTCCACATCACTGGGCGGTAATTCCACTGTCGTAGTAAGTTTAATGTTGTTGGTGTAAATAACCCATTTGGGGGACGGACATCACGGACTCGATCGGGTTCTAGCTGACAAGCATCATAAATAGCTGCTTGGGTTTTCTCTAAACTGTGCTTGAGTTCCGTGGGTGATAGCATGGGAAAATTTCGATGATCGTAGCCGTGTAAGCCAATCCAGTGACCCCGATTGAAAATTTCTTGCGCTATTTGAGGCGATCGATTGATACAAGCACCCAACCAGAAAAAACTAGCTACGATGTTGTAACGATCTAGAACTTTCAATAGCTGTGGCGTGTACTGAGGATGGGGACCATCATCAAATGTTAAGGCGATCGATTTGGAATTGGCATCCCCGCACCAAAGACAATTGGGAAACGTTGGTTTAAGAATGCGGTACAATATTGGAAAGAGTGGGGCAAATTGCATCTATGAGTCTTAACTTCCTTTGCATATTATAGCTAAAATGTAGAGCAAGCTATGAGATCGCTATGCTTTTCCACGTTCTGGCTCAACTAATTTTACTTGTGTTTTTAACATACGAGTTACCCCCTTCCACTCTGCATAGCTTTCTACTGTAACAACGCCCTCATCTCGTAACTGCTGAAGTACAATCCAAAATTCTAGGTTAACTTCATGAATGTTTTTTTCTGGATTCCAAGTCATGAACTTAGCTTCTAAATCGGGAATCCATTGACGAGGATTGTCTGTCAAACAGTCCAAAATTTGTTTCCTAATAGTCATTCCGGCACGTCCTTTCTGTTTGTCGCGCTGGTCAGTTAGATTATTGTGAATACACATATTGATTCACAAAGGAATTAATTATTTATTTAAGCAATTAATCATGAGGAAATTCTGAGTATGCAGGAGATTTTACTTGTAACAAATTCGCGTCGCTCTTCCGCTCTTCTTCCTTGAGACGATAACCTACTCCATATACTGTCTCATTCAAATCTACACTCATTCCTGCTGCTTTGAGTTTTTGCCGCAATCCTCTAATTTGTATGGTCACTGCTTCTTCTCCTGGTGACTCGAAAGATAACCAAACAATATTGAGTAAATCGCTATTATGGATTTTCTAAAAATTCAATAATTAATGAAAAAGTTTACAAAATTTTTATTTTAATACCAATTGTCCAAATGATTGCTACACACGCTCCCCCTAAATCCCCCTTAAAAAGGGGGACTTTAAGTACTTTCCCCCCTTTTTAAGGGGGGCTAGGGGGGATCTCAATCTGTTGCTTTAATATAGATAATTGGTATAACGTCAGTAGATCGACTCAATGAAATTTAAGACTATTTGTCACTCAGAAGCCGAATTTCTTGAAGAGATATAAGTGTCTCGGTCTCACGTTTTTATCGTCTACTGAGAGGAACGTTAATTGAGTATAGAAAAGTTTGTAAAATATTGTTAATTTGAAAGGATAGGCAGTATTATCAACGTAAATGCAAAACTTATCAAGTATCGAACAAATCTGGCAGTCTCCCCCAGAACCCATTGCCCAAATTCTCAATGCCCCATCTCCACCAACTATTCTGCTTTCTCCCAACCGTCAATGGATGGTAGAGTTAGAAAAACCATCATTACAGGCGATCGCTCATTTTGCAGAACCAGAGATTCCATTGGCAGGATTGCTCTTAAATCCCAAAACTAATGCGCTCTCTCGCCTGTCATTCTACCAGAGCTTAAAAATTAGGGTAGTGAGTCCACAAGCTCGCGATCGAACAGTAGCTTTACCCGAAAATGCTCAGATTGGCTATATCAAGTGGTCGCCCAACAGTCAAAAACTAGCCTTTACCCTCACTCAAGACACCGGACTAGAACTGTGGGTTCTAGATGTCGATAGTTTGACCTTACAACAACTAACCGAACCAATACTCAATGCTGCTTACGGAGAACCATATCGTTGGTTGTCTGATGAAGCACTGATTTGTAAATTCATTCCACCCCATCGAGGAGAACCACCAGCCAAACCGAACGTTCCTCCGGGACCAATCGTTCAAGAAAACTTTAGCGGTAAAAGCCCAAGCCGCACCTATACAAACCTCTTGAAAAACCCTCATGATGAAGCATTATTTGAATATTACTTAACCGCAAACTTAGAAAAAGTTACTTTAGATGGTCGCCGCACCCTACTCAGATCGGGTATTTTGATTTATGAAGCTGTAGCCTCCCCAAATAGTAAATATCTTCTACTGACTCAGTTGCACAGACCATTTTCTTATCAATTACCCGTCTCATTTTTTCCAAAAACCCTTCAGGTAATAGATGATACGGGTCAACTAATTTACGAAGTTGTTGATGTGCCACTTTTCATGCGCCGTACAACCAAATTTGATGAAGTGCGGACAGGAAGAAGAGAAATATCTTGGCGGAATGATGCAGAAGCGACATTGCATTGGGTAGAAGCCTTAGACGAAGGCGATCCTACCAATGATGTTCCCAAACGGGACGCTTTATACGAATTAGAAGCACCTTTTACAGGTACGCCAAAGCAACTTTGGCAATCTGAATATCGCTTTCATCATATTATTTGGGGCAAAGAAGATGTAGCCTTGGTGTGGGAAAGATGGTACGACACGCGCAAAGAGCGAATTTGGCGCATTTACCCACAAACACCCGACTCACCCCCACAATTATTATTCGATCGCAGTTACGAAGATAAGTACACAGATCCGGGATCGCCATTGACAACCTTGGGATTTCAAAGATATCGAGTTTTACGCTTTGCACCTCAAAGTAATACCATTTATCTCAGCGGTCGTGGCGCATCTCCTGACGGCGTTCACCCATTTTTGGATAGTCTGGATTTAGAAACTGGGGTTACACAACGCTTGTGGCAATGTCAAGACCCTTATTTTGAAGATATTTCCTACGTACTAGATGATGAAGTGCGAACTTTGATCTCGCACCGTCAATCTAAAACTGAACCACCCAATTATTATTTGTTTAATCGCACTCACAACCAAACTCCTCAAGCACTCACTCATTACCAAGATCCTGCTCCTCAATTGGCGGGATTACAAAGCGAGTTAGTTAAATATCAACGTGCGGATGGCGTACAACTCTCAGCAAAACTTTACTTACCACCTGGTTATGATACCACTCGTGATGGAACTCTGCCAATTTTGTTTTGGGTGTATCCCCAAGAATTTAAAGATAAGGAATTTGCAGGGCAAATTAATAGTTCTGAAAATACCTTCAGCCGTCCGAGTTATGCATCTGTTTTATTTTTGCTAACTCAGGGTTATGCAGTGCTTTCAGGCCCTACAATGCCAATTATTGGTGAAGATGATGTAGAACCCAATGATTCTTACGTAGAACAATTGATTGCAGGGGCAAAAGCAGCCGTTGATTATGTGGTTGAGCGTGGTATTGCCGATCCTCATCGTATTGGTATTAGCGGGCATTCTTATGGCGCATTTACTACAGTCAATTTATTAGCGCACACAGATTTGTTTTGTATGGGAATTGCTAGGAGTGGGGCGTATAATCGCACTTTGACTCCTTTTGGTTTTCAACAAGAGCAGCGCCATTTTTGGGAAGCACCAGAGACTTATATTAATATGTCTCCCTTCACTCATGCTGCTAAAATCAAAGCTCCTCTTTTACTGATTCATGGAGAAAAAGATAGCAATCCTGGTACATATCCTCTCCAAACTGAAAGATTGTATGAAGCATTGAAAGGTTTGGGAGCAACTGTTCGCAGTGTCATATTACCATTAGAAGACCACGGTTATTACTCTCGCGAAGCAGTAGGTCATGTGCTTTGGGAAATGGTGAACTGGTGTGATAAGTATCTCAAATGAATGATAAATTGTATCACATCGGGTTTGGACGAGACGATCTTGGGGAGACTCCACCAAGCATCGCTCTTTTGTCCGGCGATCCGGAACGAGCAAAGTTAATTGCCCATTCCTACTTGCATTCAATGCGTCTTTTATCAGAAAATCGCGGACATTGTGTTAGCAGAAAAAGAGACTGCCATTGAAAATGGCATTCAAATCGCTATCAAAGCAGCAGAACAATGGGAAGAACCGTATCAGTACCGGGACTAACCGATTGCTGGTCACTGGTCACTGGTCACTGGTCACTGGTCACTGGTCACTGGTCACTGTTATTTCAAAGCGATCGCCAGGATTTGGTTCAATTACCTGTACTGAAAGATGATTTTGTGCAAGTAAGGAACGGAAGTCCGCAATACTACCAGTAACTTGAAGGAAAGAGTTTAGCAATCCTTCAAAAACCACATCGCCACCAGCTGCTGTATGAATCATCACTTGTGGTTGTAACAATTGAGCCACTTCCAAAGCGTGTTTTCTGCCCCTAATAATAGATCCAACTAATGGCAAACCCAAGTCATACTGTGGCGTAATAATAACATCTATGGGAGCAAATTGCTTAAGTGAGGGAGAATGATGCCCATGAGGTTCGTAATAAACACCGAAGCCAGTTTCCAACTCTTTGAGGATGTAACCGTTCTCTACTAAAGTCGGACCAATTGAAGAACCAGGAGTTGCTGTAATTGCGACACTTCCATCCAGAGTAAACGTTTCACCATGAGCGAGTGCTGTGACCTGAGTGTAATTTAACTGCATTACCACTTTAGCTGCATTAGGAGACGCCACAACAGGAATATTGCGATCGAGTTGCTTTAATGTTGGTGTATGAGCATGGTCTTCCAACCCTTGAGACAGCACAATCAAATCAATATTTTCTGGGATCGTGCGCTCTTGAGTCCGAGAACCCTTGAAGAACCAATCCAAATTGCCAAAGGTTAGCGAACCAACGAGCCAAGGATCGATGAGTATTCGTTTTCTACCCATCTCAACTAACCATGAATTGCTGTCTAACCAAGTTAAATACATAAAGTTTTGTAAAGACAATATTTCATTCTTATTATCTGTTATTGGGGAAACCGTGCCAATACGGGCGTTTCGATACGCTAAGGAAAAACTCGAAATGCGGAAATTCAGACTTATCAAGGGTTTCAGCAAGTATCAAAAGAATGGAAAATTTTCGTATGAAAAAATTGAATGATGAAACGGAGAATTCGCTATGACATCTTTCCTGTGTGACCGAGTTATAGATTTTGATGCGGCTAGAGGTTATGAAGCCGAGGATGTGAAACAGCTGATAAATCAGGTACAGACTTCACTGTCTGAAATTGAAAACTCAAAAATTTTGGTT
Organism: Scytonema hankhaensis NUACC26; assembly: GCF_045865695.1. Taxonomy (NCBI): domain Bacteria; kingdom Bacillati; phylum Cyanobacteriota; class Cyanophyceae; order Nostocales; family Scytonemataceae; genus Scytonema; species Scytonema hankhaensis. The sequence goes on along the minus strand of NZ_BAACAP010000251.1, from coordinate 28,094 downwards.
TTGCTGAGAAACGCTCACTACTTGACTACAAAAGCTTTCGCTGTCCTTTACAACTACATCCGTGAGTCAAGTACAACCAATGTGGTCTTCGTGTTAATCTCTACCGATAAATCCAAAATCTTTCCTCCCCTATTGGATTACGTTCAAAATGACATTAGCTTACGTGCGGCATGACCAACTCGCAACAAGAAGCAACGCACGGTTAAACGACATTGACGATCGCTAGCTTTTAACCGTTTCCAGTATAATTGGATGAAAGACTTGCGAGATAATTGCGCCAACCACCGTATTGAGAAATATCTTGTGCATCAGCGATCGCATAATGTTCGCATAAAAAACCTTTAACGAATGTGCCATCTTCCAGTTCTATAGTGCCAATGACTAGGGGTGATGGGACTGCGGCTACAAAAGTCCCAAAACCTTCCGCACTCAAATTCCAAACTTCTACCTCAATACTGACTCCACCATTTAAAACTTTTACTAATCCGGGTTTTTGAGGTTGTGTATTGGCAAGAGCATATAAGCGATATGTGGCAGCAGTGTTGCAAGTTTTTAGCTTTGTTGCGAAACGCTCTTGTAGCTGATAATTCAGAGGCTGTCCAGTGAGATGAGCGCCGACGACAGCAAGAGCAATTTTATCGGCGGACGCAGTTATCATTTAGGAATATCACGTAATTTATTAGTTTTAAATAATACTATTTTAATGATGATATCGCAAGTGCATCCTTGATGAATAAAAATTTCCCTCAAAATATTCAGTAAACCAAAAACTTTTTTCAAAAGGGCGATCGCTCAAAATTTTGTAATTTATGATACTTTATTCTCGGAAATTTTGTACTGGCAAGCCCAGCTTATATCAGGATTACTTATAGCTAGCTGACCTGTAAATCGTTGATAATAACTAGATGGAAGATAAATCCCATCTACGACTTGATATCTAGGCTCAATAGCCTGTCGTAAAAACGCCAACATCTGCTTCAGCCTGACAAGTATACGATAAATTAATCGACCACCTCGCCTTTTTTTACTAATTTTTAGCCTTGAGGGTTCCGGGCACGGACTTGGAATGCTCCCCATATCGCTCGCCCAATTCACACAGCGCTATGTCTTGAAACGCTTGCCCTATTAAGGTAATACCAAAGGGCAAACCATTGTCGCGAAAGCCTACAGGTAGTGCTATGGCACACAAATCCATTAAGTTTACGAAATTGGTATAGTATCCTAAGTTGGTATTAAGATTGATGGGGTCAACTTCTACTTGTGCTTTGGTGTAAATAGTACCCGTTGTTGGTAATGCCAAAATATCTATTTTTTCCCACTGTTTAGCAGTGTCCCGCTTTAACGCTTCTAGGGCATAAAAACCTTTAAAAGTATCGACTGCTGTATAGCGCGAACCATTACTAATGATTTGGCGCACAACAGGATGAATGGCATCGGCTTGGGAGTCAAAAAACGGTTGGATGGCAGCCAGTCGTTCTGCTACCCAAGGACCGGAATATAGTAAATCAGCTGCTTGGCAAAAGGGCTGAAAGTCTATTTCCACGCGCTTGGGACCCATTGCTTCTAATCGCTGTAGTGCCTGCTCGTACAATTCTGCTGCTGCTGTATCACCAAAAAACTTTAATTGATTTGGTTTGGGTACGCCAAAGCGAAACGATGATGGAATTGCTTTGATTGTTTGTGGAATAAAGCGAGAGTAACTATCGGTATCATCATAGCCTTTGGCAACTTCCCATACTCGTGCAGCATCTTGACAGTTTAATGTGAATATAGAGACGCAATCGAGGGTTCGACAAGCAGGTACTACTCCAGATGTACTTAAAACACCACGGGTGGGTTTTAGTCCAATAATATTATTAAACGCCGCTGGAACTCGTCCAGAACCTGCTGTATCCGTGCCTAGAGAAAAGCTAACCAGTCCTGCTGCTACTGCTACAGCAGAACCAGAACTAGAGCCACCGGAAATGTAATCCTCATGAAAAACACTGCTACAAGCACCATAAGGAGATCGCATTCCTACCAATCCCGTTGCAAACTGGTCGAGATTGGTTTTGCCAATTAAAATTGCTCCGGCTTTAAGTAATAATTCAACCACAGTTGCCGTTTTTGAAGGGGTGTAGCTGTAAGCAGGACAAGCTGCTGTCGTGGTCATGGACGCTACATCAATATTATCTTTGATAGCAAAGGGAATGCCATAGAGAGGCAGGTTATCCGGATTGGTTGCAGCAAGCGTTTGTGCTGCTGCTTGCGCTTTGGCTTCTTCTACTAAAGAAATCCAAACGCGATCGCTACCACGAGCGGCAATTCTACGGTAAACTTCCTGAATAACATCTGCTGGTTTTAATTTTTTTGTGCGATAAGCTGTGAGTAGCGATTCAATTTCCAAACTGATGGAACCTATCATGCCTCTGTTCCTCTGATAATCGCCAGAATTTGTCCGGCGCTAACAAGTTGTCCTGGTTTGCAGAGTACTTCTACGACTGTTCCTGGCTCATCTGGTAGCAGTGTCATTTCCTGTTTCATCGCTTCTAATACGATCGCACCCGTATCTTCAGTAATGCGATCGCCTGGTTGAACTAAAACCTGCCAAACGTTTGCTGTTGTTGGAGCGCTCAGTGCATAACAATCATCGGGAATGGTTGTTGCAAGTGTCGATGGAGGTTGGCTTTCGGTGAGAGTGCGGTCATCTTGGGCTGTGGCTGTCCAGCGATCGCGCTCCTCACGAAAAGCTATTTGCTGGCGAGTTTTAAAAGTCTTTGCTTCGGGTGCAATCTTTTGTAAAAACTGCTGATAGTCGTGAAACTTAAACGTGGTTTCTTCAATTTCTAGCTTGAACTTGCCTTCAAGAAAATCTTCGCGATGTTGCATTAGCTCCGCGTGAGAAACCGGGTAAAATCGAATCTGGTCAAAAAATCGCAACAGCCATGGTTTACCATCTTTAAAGTCTGCCGTTTGTTTGTAGCGGTTCCACATCTGTACGGTGCGTCCCACAAACTGATAACCACCCGGTCCTTCCATACCATAAACACACAAGTAGGCACCGCCAATACCAACTGCATTTTCAGGTGTCCAAGTGCGTGCGGGATTATATTTTGTGGTGACTAAACGATGACGCGGATCGAGTGGAACTGCTACTGGTGCTCCAAGATAAACATCTCCTAAACCCATGACTAAAAAACTTGCATTAAAGACAATATCTTTGACTTCTTCAATGCTACCCAATCCATTAATGCGGCGAATAAATTCAATATTACTAGGACACCAAGGAGCATCATTTCGCACTGACTGCATATATTTTTGAATCGCTAATTGCGTTGATTCATCATCCCACGATAGCGGTAAATATACTATGCGTGTCGGCACTTCTAAGTTGGAAATATCTGGGAGATGAGATTCGATGTTTTGTAATGCATTAACTAAGTCTAATTGGGACAAGACGCGGCTATCGTAATGAATTTGTAGCGATCGCATTCCCGGTGTTAATTCTAAAATTCCATTCATCGGATTTGAAAGTAAATGAGTCATTAACTCATGCACCCGAAAACGCAGTTTCAAATCCAACACTAAATCGCCGTATTCAATCAGCAAGTATTTATCGCCTGCTTGACGGTATGTAACAGTAATTTGATTATTGTTTGCTTGTATTTGTGTCAAAACTGGACTGTCAACGGCATTATTATTTATCAGAGAAAATGTTTCTCCAACTTGCAGTGTTCTTATTTGCTCATCCAACTGCAATTCTTGTTGTAATGCCTGATTAAAGGTAAGACGACGAAATCTAATTGTGTTCCCTGGTTTTAGTTGTCCAATTTTCCATAGTTCGGCTTGGACAATTGTAGCAGGACAAACAAAACCCCCCAAACTAGGACCGTCCAATCCTAAGATAATTGGCATATCTCCAGTAAAGTCTATTGTCCCAACAGCATAGGCATTATCGTGAATATTAGAAGGATGTAACCCCGCTTCACCTCCATCTTGACGCGCCCAGGTTGGTTTTGGACCAATCAACCGAATCCCGGTTCTTGCAGAGTTATAATGCACTTCCCAATCAGTGTTAAAAAAAGTTTCGATGTCTTGTTCTGTAAAAAAATCTGGTGCGCCGTGAGGACCGTACAAAACTCCAATTTCCCAACGATTTGAGTAGGTTGGTATCAATTTGGGGGAAATAGACTGTGGTGTCGTATGAGTCGATAGAGGATGTAATTTTAGTACATCGCCGACCTGTAATGCTCTGCCACCATGTCCACCAAACCCACCCAGAGTAAAAGTTGAGCGACTGCCTAAATATTCTGGTACGTCAAACCCGCCTTGCACTAGTACGTAGGTACGGAAACCATCGCCTTGAATGTTACCTAAGCGTAGCGTACTACCTGCTTTTACTGAAACTGGTGTCCAATAAGGAATGGTTTGTTTATCTAAAGTGGCTTTCATCGTGGCACCCGTAAGGCAAATGACCGTATCGCAATTGAAGCGCAAAGACGGTCCAGATAGGGTACACTCCAACCCAGCAGCAGATTCTGGATTGCCTAAAATTTGGTTTCCTAACCGAAACGCCAAAGAATCCATCGGACCGGAGGGCGGTACTCCAACATCCCAATAACCTACCCGTCCGGGATAATCTTGGATGGTGGTCATCGTACCAGCGTTACTCACATTCACTGTATGGGTAGAGTAAGTAAAACTACTGGTAAATTGTGTAGTGATTTTGCCTTGAGAAAAAGTTGAATGGGCAATAATTTGGCGCAAGTACTCCAGGTTTGTCTCAATGCCGTCGATACGAGATTGAGCTAAAGCCGATTGTAGGAGTGCGCTCGCACCTTCTCTAGACTCAGAATGTACAATGACTTTAGCCAGCAACGGGTCGTAAAACGGCGATACTTTTGTTCCAGTTGAAATCCAAGTATCGCAGCGTATATCATCTGCAAACTTCACCTGAGTGAGTTCACCGGAACTAGGCTGGAAATTTTTATTTGGGTCTTCAGCATAGATGCGAACTTGAATAGCGTGTCCTTGGGGTTGGTACTGGTATGATTCTAATGACAGGGGTTCTCCGGCTGCTTGTCGCACCATCCATTCGACAAAATCTACACCAGTTATGGCTTCTGTCACGCCATGCTCTACCTGTAAGCGCGTATTAACTTCCAAAAAGTAAAACTGCTCGGTATCTACATCGTATATAAACTCAACCGTACCTGCCGATTGATATGCGATCGCCTGACCGAGTTTGATTGCAGACTCATATAAGCGCTGCCTGAGTGCATCACTAATGTTTGGTGCTGGTGCTTCTTCGATCGCTTTTTGATTGCGCCGTTGTGTCGAACAATCACGTTCGCCAAGCGCCACGACATTTCCCCGACCATCACCAAAGATTTGCACTTCTATATGACGCGCACGCTCGATATATTTTTCTAAAAATACTCCGCTTTGACTGAAGTTGTTACGACTTAAACGCTGCACATTTTCAAACAAGTCTGCCAAAGTCTCTTCACTCCGACACAATTGCATTCCAATGCCGCCACCCCCTGCCGTACTTTTAATCATTACAGGATAGCCAATTTCTACTGCTGCCTGCTTGACTTGCTCCAAATTCTCTAGCAAATTAGTGCCAGGAATTAGAGGGACTCCCGCTAAAGAGGCAATTGCCCGTGCTTCATGTTTAAGTCCAAATCGCCGTAATTGCTCGGGTGTAGGTCCAATAAATGTAATTCCCGCTTCTGCACACGCAGAGGCAAACGCTACATTCTCGCTGAGAAAGCCGTAGCCGGGATGAATTGCCTCAGCACCAGTTGTATGGGCTGCTGCTAAAATTGCATCAGTACAAAGATAGCTTTGTGCTGCTGCGGCAGGTCCTACACAAACGGCTTCACTAGCGGCAGCAACATGGGCAGCATGGCGATCGGCTTCAGAGTAGACAGCAACCGAAGCAATACCAAGACGGTCGAGGGTACGAATAATCCGACAGGCAATTTCACCCCGATTAGCAATTAGGACTTTATTAAACATGAACGTCATTCATTTTTTCTTTTAATTGGAAAACTCTCAGAGGATGTTTGAAAAGTCACGTTCGAGATATCAAATATTTTTTACCCCACCCTAACCCTCCCCTTATAAAGGGGAGGGAACCGGATTTTTCTTGTTTCCCCCCTTACAAATGACAATTGACCAATGACAAATGACTTAAGCTTCATCCCAAACAATCAACTGAATTGGTGTCGGATTGTAAGCATTGCAGGGGTTATTAATTTGCGGACAGTTGGAAATTAAGACCATCACATCCATCTCCGCACGTAATTCGATGATTTTTCCGGCTTCCGAAATACCGTCCACAATTTCTAAAGTACCGTCTTCGCTTACGGGAACATTCATATAGAAGTTTACATTGCTAACAAGATCGCGTTTGTTCATCTCATATTTACTTAACTCCAGTAAGTAATTTTCAACACAAGCATGCAAGTGCTTCTTATGCAATCCATACCGTACCGAGTTGCTTTCCATACTACAAGCACCGCCAAGAGTATCGTGTTTACCACAATCATCATAGATAACAGTCATCATCACGTTGCCTTCGTTAGAAATCAATTGAGTGCCTGTGGTGATAAAGATATTACCTTGACGCACAATAGTATCCGGAGCGCTGTATCGTTCGGACATATCATGAGCGTTGTAGAACAATGTGTCAACAGCTTGATTGCCTAACAAATCGACTATTCGTAAAATTTGCCCTTTTTTAAGGACTCGCGACCAAGGTTTGCGAGCAGGTAGTTGCTCGTCATAAATTGCTGTAGACGGGTCGCGTTGAATCGGTGAAGTTGTAACCATAAGTATTTCCTTCCTCAATTTGTAGAAGCAAACAACGCATCAGTATTTATAAAACCGCGAATAACTTCTTCGTTTGCAGTACGGCACAAATCATCTGATGCGGGTGCAGGCGATTTCCAAACAGTCAGTTGAATTGGTTTGGGCTGATAAACTTTATCTGGGTGTAACACGTGGGGACAGTTGGAAACAATCGCTAACACATTCATTTCAGCCCGAAGGTCAATAAAACTACCTGGTTTTTCACAACCTGTAATATATTCCAAGCCACCATTGGGATGTACCGCGACTCGGCTGAATAAATTGATGTTAGGCATCAAGTCTTTGCGGGTTAAACCGCGCTTACCTAAAGCTTTCAGAAAATTGTTGCGCGAGTTATTGTAATCGCTTTCTCCATATTTGTTATAAGGACCTTCGCCATATTTAGCGGCGTTACCTACGGCGTTACTGCATCCGCAAATTAAATCGTGATAGCCGTTTGTATCTTCTGTGATGGAGAAAAGAATGCGACCCATGTCAGAATAGATGACCATTCCCTTTTTGAGGAAGGCATTGAACTGAATTTTGGCGGTATCGGCTACGTTCAACCGTTCTATTGGGTTATCGGCGTTGTAGCAAATCATTGAAACGCCTTGAGACCCTTCTAAATCGGTAACACGGAGGGTATTACCTCGTTTGATTATGCCATGCCAATACGCACCGCCCGGTAGCTTTTCATCCACTAACTGAAGGCTTGGATCGATTGTTGCGATCGGCGAAGTAGATGCTTTCACCATAAAATTTTCCTAATGAGTAGTGTTTAATGTACTCGTCAGTTTATCTTTATATTTTTGAAACAAGGAATGACGCTTGATCTGAGGATCGGATTTGTTTGGTAATTGGATTTGCAGTTCTTGCTTAATTGTACCTGGTCGCACGGTTAATACGTAAATGCGTTGAGATAGAAAAATTGCTTCTTCAATATCGTGAGTAATCAGAAAAATTGTAGTGTTTGTGCTACGCCAAATTTCTAGTAGAAATTGTTGCATGGCTTCTTTCGTCTGTATATCCAACGCACCAAAAGGTTCATCCATGAGTAAAATTTTGGGTTTTGATGCTAGAGCGCGAGCGATCGCGACCCGTTGCTTCATCCCACCAGAAAGTTCTTGCGGTAGCGCTTTAGCAAATCCCAATAATCCCACGACTTCTAGATAATAAGTAGCTTGTTCTCTTCTGAGTGCTTTAGACATACCTTGTAGCTTTAAGCCAAATTCTACGTTTTCCATCACACTCATCCACGGATAGAGAGTATAACTTTGAAATATCATCCCCCGGTCAGAGCCCGGTCCTGTCACTCGTACTCCATCCACTAAAATATCCCCATCTGTCGGAGTATCTAAACCCGCGATTAACCGTAGCAATGTTGACTTACCACAACCACTGACTCCTACTGCACAGACAAACTCACCCTCTTCTATATGCAAGTTGATGTCTTTAAGTACAGTCAACAAACCATGCCTAGTTTTAAATTGTTTGTGGAGTTGATTAACTTTTAAATGCATAAAGAACCCCTAATTCTTTGCCCACTTACAAAAAACACGTAATAACAACCGAAACAAAAAGTCAATTGTTAAACCAATCAAGCCAATAACAATCAATCCAGCAAAAATTTCATCAGTTTTAAGATATCTTTGGGCAACACTAATTCTACGACCTAAACCTTCTGTAGCCGCTACTAATTCAGAAACAATTACTAAGTTCCAAGATGCTGCTATATTAACCCGACAAGCATCAATGATATTAGGTAGAATAAATGGAAAAATGACTTGTAGTAAAACTTGTTTTCTTTGTCCTCCTAAAGTATAAGTAGTTTCTACTAAGTGCTTGGGAACAAATTTCACGGCGTCCATCACCATTAAGGTGTTAAAAAACAGCGTGCCGATAAAAATCAGCATAATTTTTGGAGTTTCTCCCAATCCCAGATATAAAATTAGTAAAGGAATAAAAGCTGGGGCTGGCATATAGCGCACAATACCAATAATTGGTTCTAGCAATGCTCGAAAGCTGGCAAAAGTCCCCATTAAAGTGCCTAAAGGAATAGAAAATATTGCCGCTAGTAAAAATCCAGTCACAACCCGAAACAAGCTAAAGGCAATATCTTTTTGCAAATCACCACTTGCTAAAAGTCTTTGAAATGCAATCCAGACTTGACTTGGAGTAGGAAGAAATAAAGATGGGATAAATCCAGTATTAGAAATAATCCACCACAGAAGTATAGGAACAGTAATGGATAAGAACATTAAAGTTCCGGCTAAGTTTTGAGGAATATCCTCAGCAATGCGCCAAAAGACAGTTGGTGGTAATATTTGATGAGGACGATTAGAGTTAACTTCCTGCGAGTCTTCAGCGTATTGGTTCATGATTTTTGTTTAGCGGCGTAGGCTTTGACAAAGCGAGCGTCAAAAATTGGCTTGATATTAGGGGCTTGTTTTGTTAAACCAGCTTCAATAAGAAATTTGCTAATTTCTCCTGCAGCGTAACTTAGCGATGTCATGTTCTGACCGGAACTAAAAGCTTGTAAATTCTCTTGTATTGAGAAAATTTTAGTACCGGCATCATAAGCCTTATATTCTGAAACTGACACACCAGCACGTTTTGCCATAATTTCATAAGCTTTATCTCGATTGGCTTTGATAAAATCTAAAGTAGCAAACCAAGTGTTTACTAAAGCTTGTACATCTTGCGGACGTTCATTAATGAGTTTGCGACTGACGACTAAATGGTCAGGAATTGCACCTGGAAAATCTTTGGAACTAAATAATTCTTTGCTACCAGAACGTGATAATGCTTTTGTAGTGAAAGGTGCAAAAACTCCGACTGCATCAACTTGACCAGCAACAAAAGCAGCAGCAGATGCACCTGTTTCTAGAGGCTGAAACTGAATATCAGCTTGAGTTAAACCTACTTTTTTTAAACCTAGTAATAACAGAAAATGGTCAACTGTTCCCTCTTCAGCAGCAACTTTTTTACCTTTGAGGTCAGCAATGCTGTTAATTCCTTCTCTGACAATTATTTTGTCGTTACCAGTTGAATTATCGTTAACTAAAACAATGACTTGATCTGAACCTGCCGCTACTGAGCTAATCGTATCATTCAACGTTTGGGTATTGGCATCAAGTTGACCTGCTCGTAGGGCATTGATAGAATCTAAATAGCCATCAAACCACTTCAACTCTACATTAACTTTGTTCGTCTCAAATAACTTTTGCTCTTGAGCAACTTGCCAAGGAAACCAACCAGGCCAAGCACTAAAGCCAATCCGAACTGGTATAGTAGTAGCTGGAGCAGTAGAATTTGGTGGGGTCGAAGTTTGCTGATTTGGAGTACAACTGACTGCGATCGCAAGACTGAGTAAAAAAACTATTAATAAAGACAGTAACTTGCGGATATTCATAGATAGTTTGTGAATCGTGTGGTACGCCAACGATCGCAACGCCGTATTCACCATCTTTCTGTACATCCTCTTCTAAATAGAGTGCTTCTAGGAAAGTATTAATTTCGGCAAAGATACGCTTTGAATAAACTACTATACATTCCTCAACTTTCCCTCTACCAAAAAGATTATTTTTCTCACCACAATATATAAAAACCTAGATTACAGTTAAAAGCCATACAAATAAAGCTTGCTTTCGCAGGCTTTGCTTGTATGGCTATTGTTGAAGATGTCTAGTTTTTGTTAGATCGGTAGAGACCGTGGAATGTCTACAACTTTTTATGAAGCAACAGGTGTTGCTACTTCTTCTGTTACTTCCGTTGCAGTAGCAGGTGCGTAAACGCTTACTTTCTTGCGAGTTTTCCCTTTACGTTCAAAGGTGACTACGCCATCAATGAGGGCATACAGAGTATCATCAGTACCGATACCAACGTTGTTACCAGGATGAAACTTTGTGCCGCGCTGACGCACAAGGATATTCCCTGCTCGAACAGTTTGACCACCGTAGCGCTTGACACCTAGTCGTTGAGCATTAGAGTCACGACCGTTGCGCGTACTACCCGTTCCTTTCTTATGAGCCATGATTTCCTCTCGTGTCTTTTTATTCTAATTATGCGATCGCAAGCTGTATTACCAATAATTGGTCGTAGCTGTTCGCGCTTGAGTTGTTGCAGATGCTTTTATAGTATCAACTACAGCCTTTTATGATTCTGCATTGGTTTCTGGCGCTTCTGGCGGTGGAACAGTTCCCGCTTCGCTAGCAACTTCACTTACTGGAGCTTGAGCTTGATTATCTGTAGTTGCTTCTGTAGCCAATACGGAGTCATTGAGACTGATAGAATCAATCATTAATCTGGTAATTTCCTGGCGGTGTCCCCGCTTTTTACGGGTTTTCTTTTTCGGCTTCATTTTGTACACCAGGACTTTGCGACCTCTTAGATGTCGCAATACCGTTCCTTCTACCTTTGCTCCTGTCACGAGTGGCTGTCCAATAGTGACTTCACCGTTGTGCTGCACCAACAACACTTTATCTATCGTGATTTTGTCATCAGGTTGAGCAGAAAGCAATTCGATATCGTAAAAGCGACCTGGTTCGACTTTTAATTGTTTGCCGCCAGTTTCAATAATTGCGTAGGTCATAGAATTGTCCTTGAGTTGCCGTACAGGTAGCTGAGTTATAAGTTTTTGGCAAGATGCTCAGCCTTTATATCGTCTTTTACCCGATCCGAGCAGGAATGAGACAGACAATCCGTAATCCTAACTCAATCAATTAGTTATTGTCAACTAAAATTAAGCTTTGCCAGTGACTAACGCCAATTGTTCAACCCCTTGTCGATTGGTAGTTGCAAAAGATGGAGCAGATAAAGAGCACGCTTTCCACTCCGATTTTACCAAGACATTCAGTAATTCACACGTACCCCCACGCGACCCTTGTGGTGTGTAAAAACGACAGTACCGACAAGATGAAACACAAGATTTTAAGTTTGTCATGATTAAAAATTAATTAAAATTTAAGAAACTTTTTAGTTGCCAATTGGAGGACTATCTATATCAGTATGGCGTTCAAATTTTGAAATTAGGACAGAAGTTCGATAATATTCCGAAAAACTTTGTAATTCTAAATATTACTTTACTTAGAATTATTACTTAAGTACAGTCAAAACAAACTTATGTAATAATACCGACATATTTAGAAATTTCCAAATTTATCAAATACAGTAACAAGGCAAAGTTGCTACACTCCTACTGTATTCTCCTCACAAAATCCTCAACTTCTTTTCCTACAACTGTAAATGTAAGACAAAGGGGAAAAAAGAAAAGAAAGAAATACCACTCCCGAACCGCTATTCGATTATCTAAACACGTAGGTAGGGCTATGCCGCACAATAGATTTGGTAGTTGCCAATGCCCACTCTACAGTATCTGAGTATTTTTACAGATAATTTAGAACTGCTATAGTAGTCTGTCATTTATTGAAGAAAGTTCGAGGTCAGCAGTAAGTATCGGAGTCACTTAATACAAAAGCAAATATAGTGTGCTCTGCAATACGATAAATAACCCCTAAAATTATAATTTAGGTCTACTAAAAATAAAATAAACCTTGTGAGACTCTCATTTGGAAACAGCATAAATACCTTTTGAGGTGCAGAATAGCTGATTTATTAAAATAAAATTAGAGCTAGAGCGATCGGATCGCTTGCGAGATTGGGGAACTGGCTAAGCTGCTTTCGACCGAGACACTCATCTATATAAACCATAAAGGAAACGAAGGCAAATAAGAAAAAAGAGGTAAAATATAGAGGAAGGATAAAATACTTTAAGTTTTATGTCTTGCTTATTAATTTTACCTTTCACTCAAAATGAACATTTCTGATAAATTTATCAAATTTGTAATTAAGAGGTATAAATGAATATATCGGCTTTTAACAAAGAAAAAAATCAATACCGATTAATCAAAGAAAAAGACAAATCAAATTGGGAAAGGGATAATAAAGGTAATAATACAAATTTTTCAGATATGACATTTGATAAATACATTTTTGGTAATTCAGATCGCGGTCGAGTCGCTATTTTTATTGATGGAGCTAACTTATTTCATGCAGGTTTACAACTGAATCTTGAAATTGATTATGCAAAATTACTTTGTTGTTTAACAGAGAATGCAAGGCTTCTACGTGCTTTTTTTTACACTGGTGTCGATCGCAATAATGAGAAACAACAGGGTTTTCTATTGTGGATGCGGCGAAATGGCTATCGTGTCGTCAGTAAAGAGCTGGCTCTACTACCAGATGGTTCCAAAAAAGCCAATTTGGATGTAGAAATTGCTGTGGATATGCTAAATTTGGCTCCTTATTACGATACTGCAGTATTAGTAAGTGGTGATGGAGATTTAGCATACGCTGTGAATGCTCTCACTTATCAGGGAATTCGAGTTGAAGTTGTTAGTATACGAGCAATGACAAGCGATAGTTTAATCGATGTTGCTGATTATTTTGTTGACATAGAGCATCTCAAACAGTACATACAGAAAGACTCGAATTCTTGCTATAGCTATCGCCCATTGTCGAATTCTAATTTTTGATTTCTCTCTTACAGCAAATCTTACAACTTCGTACAAAACCCGGTTTCTTTGAAAATCGGGTTTTTGTATATTACTCCCTTTCCGCTCTAAAATTACTAATTTTTGTAGGGTAGGCACTGGCAATCATTCGCTATTGTAGGTCATAGCCCCACCTACTGGTTTAGGTAATCGAATGGCGAGAAGGGGGTATAATACATTTTCGTTGATTCTACTGAAATCTTTATAGTTAGTACATAATACTTTTGGAGTATTCCTCTCAAGTCAGAGTAGTTAATATCAACTTAACTTACAATATATAAATTTTTTTTAGAAAATATTAAAAATTTGAACGGTAACAGAATGAAAATTGATAGTATCTACTGTAATATCCGTTAAGTAAAGGAAAATCTAAAAATCAGGTTGCGATCGCGAATCAGTAAAATTCCGGAAAGCAAGCAAAAGTCTGCAAAATAAGTGTAACTACGGTTTTATATGTTTTTAGTATTGTATTAATATTTTTATAAATAATTAGCACTTAGCTTAGACGTATAGCCCTTATTTCTTAATACTTCTAGTACCGCTCGAACTCTCTAATAGCAGAGTGAATATCTTTATTTCTGAATCCCAAACAACGAAAGGAGTGCTTACAGTGAATAAAATGCAATTTGCATTAGTTATCAGTTACCTTTTGATGACAGCTTACTTTTTTACCAATTGGTTAAGATTTAGTCTCCGCCATCCTCATTCTTCTCCGGAAGATAAGTTTTTATCTTTCATTATGTTTATCATTACAACAGCTCTATGGCCTTTTGTAATTCCTCTGTCTTGTCTTGAAATGGTCAAGACAAGGAGAGTAGAGTTTAGTACAGTTATTCCCGTTCTTGTTATGGCTTCCGCGTTTAGTCTTGCATTTTACATGAGTTAAGTTTTTCAAGTTTGTGGCTTGACTCCATGCAACTTGTATTCTGCGTCTACCACTATATAGCAATAACTCTATAATCTGTAAGAAAATTTAATCTTAAACAAAGCCCCTTTTTTTGACTCGGCTACTCAGATATGTTCATTTAAGCCTCTACAATAGGTAAAGTTGTTCTGATTCTGGGATAAAGGCATGAGAGTTTGGTTGGCTTGCTTTCTAATGCTGTTTGCTTTAGCAGAGTTGTTTGACTGGATCGAAAAATTTCAGTTGCCTTTACCGATATATATTTTAGGGGGCACATTTCTAGCCGTTGCATCCAACTACGACAAGCTTTTTGAATCTTACTTTAGTCATGTTATTGGTGAAGCAACTTTAGAGCAACCTCTCCAACCTCACTTAGACGAGTCACTAGAAAATTACCCTTATTCCATCTCCTCCAACAATTCTCCTGTTCTTCAAAATTCTCAAAAATCTGAAGTAGAAAGTTAGTTACAGGTAAGCTTTGCGATAAGCTGGGTACAGCTTGCGCTGCGCGATCGCAACATCAAGTACAAAGAGTCTGCGCTGGGTATATAGTGTTTTCATGCTGGTATAGGCAGGATATATGCCAGTGTTATGCCTAAGGAAAGCCATTGACAGAGCAGGTTCGCGAGTGGCAATCTTTCTATTCGAGAATTTATCATCCCCACAAGTTCCTCAAATTGTTATCCTAAGTTTAAAGTTGACCGACTCCAATTCATCACACTTAGATGGCGAATTGGTTTTTCCTAGGAACTGATATGGAATACCTGTACTATTTAGCGAATACTAGCCTCACACTGCGGCTCGTCGAATTCCTACGTGGCAAACCTCAAATCCCTGTCAGCTTTATCACTGTCATTAGTCAAATAGATGGCTGGGTTATCAAAATTAAACTAAAATTCTCTATCGATCCCCAGTTAGATGGAGACATAAGGGCTTTCTTGAATGAAATAGGAATTCCTCACTCCCCATCCAAGCGTGTCAGCATGGCTTTGGAAAGTTTGGAAGTTGGCAACTGTCCAGTTGAGGTAATGCGTCGATACCAAGTTGCTGTAGTTTCTCATGGCAGTCCACAACGCGAAGACATTGAAGCATTCCGAGAACAATTTATTAATGGGTTGGGTTACTGTCCTCAAACTCTTGTTTGAAAATGGCGATTGGCAATTAGGAACTGGGGACTGGGAAAAAGACATTTTCATCCCCTCATTGCAAGCTATTGCCCCTAATTAGCTGTCTTGAGAATGGGACGTAGGAGTTTTAGATAAACGTTGGAGAAAAAAGTTACAAAACTTAGTATAATTGCCTCGAACACTAGCAGTCGCGTCTACACGGTAAAACTATAGCAACGTTTTTTGTCGTAATTCGCATCAATACTATCTTATCTTGGAGGGGAAGGCAAAAACCCCTCCGTTAAATTATGTCTGGTAACCCCTATACGTGGTTAGAACACTCTCTAGAAACTATTCACCGTGCTGATTGGTATCGAAGTGTACAAACTATTCAGGGTCGCTCTGGTGCTACAGTTCTTTTGGAAGGACGATTAGTCATAAATTTTGCTAGTAATGATTATCTGGGACTAGCGAGTGACGATCGCCTCGTGATGGCAGCAGTAGCAGCCGTACAAGAATTTGGTACTGGTAGTACGGGTTCGAGGTTACTAAGCGGACATCGCCAACTGCATAGAGATTTGGAAGAAGCGATCGCATTTCTTAAACAAACAGAGGATGCAATAGTTTTCAGTTCGGGTTATTTAACCAACTTGGGGGTTATCAATGCACTGGTAGGCAAGCGAGATTTAATTTTTTCCGACCAATATAATCATTCCAGTTTGAAAAATGGGGCGACTCTCAGTGGTGCTGCTATCAGAGAATATCGTCATTGTGATGTAGAAGATTTAAAAACTCAATTAAGCCAATCTCGGCAAAACTATAGACGTTGCTTGATTCTAAGCGATAGTGTCTTTAGTATGGATGGCGATTTGTGTCCCTTACCTGCACTTTTAGAGCTAGCCGATAGATTTGGTTGTATGTTGCTTTTAGATGAAGCCCATGCAACGGGAGTGCTTGGAGAA
The DNA here is from genome assembly GCF_045865695.1 of Scytonema hankhaensis NUACC26. Taxonomy (NCBI): domain Bacteria; kingdom Bacillati; phylum Cyanobacteriota; class Cyanophyceae; order Nostocales; family Scytonemataceae; genus Scytonema; species Scytonema hankhaensis. The sequence continues at coordinate 11,734 of NZ_BAACAP010000251.1, read as the reverse complement.
ACTGGTGCGGGTTGTGTCGAACATTTTGGGTGTAGAGGAAAACAGTTAATTCAAATTGGTACTTTAAGTAAAGCCTTGGGTAGTTTAGGCGGTTATGTAGCAGGAAGTGCAATTTTAATCGATTACTTGAGAAACCGCGCCCCCAGTTGGATTTATACTACAGCACTGTCACCTGCTGATACTGCAGCAGCCCTAGCAGCACTAAAAATAGTTCTGGAGGAACCTACACGTCGCGTTCAGTTATGGCAAAACGTTGCTTACCTGAAACAACAAGTGCAACAACACCTATCCAACTTGAAATTGCTACCTTCTGAGTCACCTATCCTATGCTTTCAACTGTCGAATGCAACCGACGCTTTGAAAGTGGCAGAACATCTTAAATCTCATGGCATTTTTGCCCCCGCTATTCGTCCTCCTACCGTTCCCACAAGTCGGATACGGATTTCTATGATGGCAACTCACACACTCAGACAGATTCAAAAGTTAGTAGAAGCTTTAGCAGTGACCAGTGACCAGTAATCAGTGACCAGTGACCATCTATATATTAAGTTACAAGTCCTTACTTTCTATATTTCAAATTACTATTTTTTTTTATTGAAAAAATATTGGTTGTTAATCACAAGGTATTTTTACCCTAATAAATTCACTTCATCAGTGCGATCGCGATCGCACCCTAATATGATTTTGTGTGTTCTAAAAAATTACCACAAAGTTATTAGCTAGTTAAACAAGCTTGGGTAGAAATTATTTGTGAAGTCAACTTTAAATTTGATATCAGTATTCAAAATCGGCTTTACATTCAGCACTTCAGTCTCAAACCCTTACGTAACAATAATTTGACAAACATATAACTAGTAAAAATACTTAATATTTATAAAGTCATAAATATTTTCTTAACAAAGAAAAACTTATAAGCTTTGATATTTAGTCGTGAGAGAGAAATATTTATGAATAATCTTTATATTTCTAGAAAGAAAAATAATTTTTATATGATGGAAAAGTATTAAAAAAGATACATTGCTTTTATGAAGCTCGCTTAAATTTATACATTCTTTTTAAAGATTTATATGGAAATTCATGTAAATCCGGAAAAAGTACCTGCATAATTGGATCGAGAAATATAAACCCAAATATGAACGCTTACTCAAAAGAAACAGCAGGTCACCTGCAAATAATTTATTTATAAGGAAAAAAACACATGAATAATATGTTTGTTCATCTGTTTAGTACATTTGTTTTTTCAGTATCTACATTAGTTGTTATATCTGATGTTTCAATAGCACAAGAGGCTACAGCAACTCCTCAAGAAAAAATAGCACAAAAGATTTGTGCCTTTGACAAGGTAGAAAATTTGTTGCCTCCCATACAAAGCCAGAAAAACCCATCTACCCTTGCTTACCTTGCACAACAAGGCTTTACAGAGAACGCCGATGGTTCTTGGTCTTGTTATGCAAGCGATCCTAGGAAGCAAGGACGCTACTACACTCTCTTAAAAGTTCAGCAAGTAGAAGGAAAACTAGTAGCCACTTCCTTTTTAGAAGAAGGCACTCTTATGCAGGGACAAGAAAACCGCAGTTTAGAGCTGTTTATGCTCCTCATTCAGAATCATATGAAAGCAAAACCGTCGAATCTCCAGAGTATACAGAGGTTTTTAGGAACTTTCATGTCTTTGATTAAAGAAGGAAAAGTACCAGCTTCTTCTCGTGGTTATCTCTTTGACCAACCCAATCGTGCGTTTGTTCTATACCACCCCGTTAAAGGGGAAAAGCTCGAGAGTAAAGGAATCACAATCAATATCAATTCCCCTCAAAACTTAAATTTGTCCACAGTTTCTTCAACCGGTTTGTAATTGCGTAACTAACGGAGGTGAACGTCCTTGAAAAAATCAACAGTTAAATCTATCGCTTTTGCGGTCTCATCCTTAGCAGCAATTGCCGCTGCACCTCAAAAAGCCTCAGCCGAGCTCAATGTTGGTCCGATTGGAATTCCAGATGGTTTAGAAGGATATTATGCCCAATACCTATTTTCGGGACCAGCTCCAAGCAAAGCACAAAGCATGACATCTTGTCATGTAGGATTTGGTGCTTCCTGTAGTAAAGCAGGAGCAGTACTCGAGCAATTAATTGAATCTAATAATGGGCTTAGCGCTCACCAATTGTTAATGCGTGCAGCTGGTGGAGAAAAGAATTTCGAGGAATTTGCAAGTTATTTCGGCAACAAGCCCGAGCTTCTCCAACAGATTCCGTATGCGTCATTTTGGCGAAACGATGACCCTTTCATCATGGATGGACATCGATATCTCTTGGGATATGCAGCTAGCAGAGAACCAGTACAGGGTTTAGGCGAGATTACCAAGAAATTCCACTGGACACCGTATCAAGGAAATGATGGTTCTTTAAGTCCCCGCAATGCCTTATTGAATCTTAAATTGGCTTTTGGACGTGTGTTGATAGAGGAAAGCAATAACGTTCAGAATCTCGAGCAGAAGATTCAAGATTCTAAAGATTTAGAACCAAAGGAGAAAAAGTATTACTTGTCACGCATTGCTGATGCGAGAGATGCTTTGAAGAGTGGAAATGAAGAATTGCTCGAACAAAGCCTTCTCCAAGTTCTTTCCATGCCTTATGAAGGTCGTAATAATCTACAACTTACTAATAGTGAAACAGGCAATTACCTTGATGGGAAGACTCTTTTAGGAGAGGTTGTTGACTATCCGGTAGCGACATTAGCCCCAGATATAGATGTATCAGCTATGAGCTTACCAGATATAGGCGTACAAGATCTTTCTTACCTGGTAGAGGGAAACGTTGTTACAGGAGAAGCGGTTAAACAAGGTGGTTTTAATCCTGCCTATTTACTTCCTTTAGCTCTACTACCTATTCTATTTGGATTGGGGGGCGATGATGATAACTCTAGTACAACACCTAAATACACTCCTACGCCGGATGTCAGTCAACCGCCTGCTGATGTCAGTCAACCATCTACTAATGTTAACCAGCCTCCTGTGGGAACTCCTCCTGTGGGAACTCCTCCTGTGGGAACTCCTCCTGTAGGAACTCCTCCTGTGGGAACTCCTCCTGTGGGAACTCCTCCTGATGTGAAGCAGGTACCAGAACCATCAACAGTAACACCTTATGTGTTGCTAGCTATTATCATGTTTGTTTTCACTCAAAAACAGTGGCGCATACAAGCAAAAGGTTAAGTTTCTTCACTTGAGGTGTTCAGTTAGATCGTCGGGTGCTACTATCACTATGTAAAGTATTTCTTATTTAATGCGATCGCCAAAATCGTCATCAGAATCTGGTAATGTGACTGGAGTTGAGTTTATCATTTTACTGAGTAGATAAATACATTCCACAAGCATTAAATGCGCCCAGAGCAAGTAAAAGATATGGCTAGATTTATAGGTGTAAGATGGTGGCATCGGTTTGCTCTTGCCTTCAGCTGCTTTCTGTTAGTTATATCCTGTAGCAATCATAGTTCAAATTTCACAGATACCGACACATTAGGCACATCTTCAACCACAGCAAGCAAAACCCTGAAAGTAGCAATTCAGGGTGCTTTTGCGCCTTTTCAATTTGTGAAAGATGGGCAACTTCAGGGATTTGATATAGACGTGATAAAAGGGATCGGCAAGTCAGCTGGTTTCCTCTTAGAGTTTGAAAATCTACGCTTTGATGGAATGCTTGGTGCTTTGCAGGCTGGTACTGTGGATGCTGCGATCGCTGCTATGTCAATTACAGAAGAACGCTTAAATACTGTTTCTTTCTCAAAGCCTTATTTTAGGTCAGGACTAGCGATTACGGTAAGAGAAAACAATCAAAACATTACCAATTTCGACAGCCTTAGAAATAAAAGAATTGCCGTATTACTTGGTACAACAGGTGCAAATCAAGCAAAAAAAGTTCCGGGATCTCAAATAATCACCTTAGATACTGCAGACCAAGCCTTTCAAGATTTAATCAATGGTAATGTGGATGCGTTTATTAACGATGCACCTGTGACTTTATACGCTCTTAAAACAGGGAGTCTCAAAGGAATCAAAATTGCTGGCCAACTGCTCATAGAAGAATACTATGGCATCCCTGTACGCAAAAACTCACCCAATCTAAGTATCATTAATAAAGGTTTAGATAAAATAATTAAAGATGGTACTTATACTCAGATTTATAGAAAGTGGTTTAACACAGAGCCTCCTGCCTTGCGATAGATATGATACTTAGCGGCAGTTTTCTCAAAATTGGTTTATACTTTTTTCACAAGCATTTAAGTATGGATGAATCCAGTGAAGCGAAGATAGTTTTGACACTCACGACCCGCGCACGGACGGTAAGAGAGCAGAAAATAATACTAGAGCGAATGATTTTCTCTGTGAATATGCAGCTATTTTTGGTTCTGCTATCCGTACAGCTTTTTCTATCCGCAATAAAATAGGCGCAAATACCAACAAAACTAAGCGTCAGCTAGAAAGCGACATTTCTAAGCAATTAGAAAGCCGTTATGGATTATCGTCAACCGATGCCAGAAATGCTTATAGTAAGGCAGAAGCCACCTATGCTTCTCAAGTAGAATTAGTAGAGTTATACATAGACGAGCGCTATGAGTCAATAAAAGCTATCAAAAAAACAATTAGAAAATTAGAAAAACAATTAGCTCTAGCCGAAGCACAAAATACAGCAGATTTCAACTTGGTGAGGTACAAAAATTACCCCCCTCTGTCCCCCCTTGGTAAGGGGAGATGAAAGGGGGGTATACCTCATTCAGATGCAAAGCGCTGTAATAAATTTGAAATTAATTAGGAATAGACTTTAATCCCAGTAGTATTGATTGGTCAATTGTCGCTCGCTATGGGAGAACATTACTTGTATCCCGACGATCCAAAATAGTTACTAGATCTCGCTTAACAACGCTATCAGATTTAGCCACTTGAGCTTCAGCAACACGTGGTAAGTTGTAGATACCAAATTCCTCTATGCCTCGGTCATTCAAAATATAATCAGCATGAAGAATTTCTTCATCTGTACCATCTACTATTATTAAATAATTCCCTTTCAATACGCGATCGCTATAAACTTTAGCTCTTTCTTCAGGAATTCCCAAAGCAAGCAGCGCTCCGAGAAGTCCACCTGTAGCAGCACCAATTCCTGCACCAGCAGCCGTTGCACCAACAGTAGATATAATTTCACCTGCTAATAAGACTGAACCTACACCCGGAAACGCAAGAGTACCCAAACCTACGATTAAGCCAGTTATACCTCCCAAAATAGTACCTGTCACTGCTCCGGCTGCAGCCTCTGCATTAGCTGAATTACCTGTACTTGGTTGTGTTTCTATTCCAGCAATATCGTGTTGGCCATCTCTAGCTATGATAGAGACTTTATTCATAGGAAAGTTAGCATCTCTAAGCGTGGTGAGAGCATATTCGGCTTCGCTACGATGAGAAAATACGCCAGCTGCTCGCTTGTGTTCAACCAAAGCCATCATACTCCTCCAATAAACACCTACAGGACAAGACGTGTCGCGAGTCTATATTTTTGAACTCACAATTCTTGTTTTGCCTTACAATCTCTTGTTTTACCTCGTCCTCAAGTGCAATTTTCACTAGTCATTGGTCAGGTGGTCACTGGTGAGTCCAGCCGTGTGGGCGGGTCTCCCGCGCCCTGGGGACTGGTGAGTCCAGCGCTGTAGAAAGGTAACATTCGTAGGCGACTGGCGAACCCGGAGGGCGAACCCGAAGGGTCACTGTTAAGAAATTGCCCTTAAATTGTTCGGTTATACGACTTTCATCAAGATACAAATGAGTATAACCTCATAGGTAGTAGTCAATGCCAGTCCTAACATACGTCAGTGGGCTATTGAAAGGGGTGAAAACTTGTGTACCAATGGATATTACCGAGTCTGAGTGAAATATTAATCAATAGTCAACCCGGTGCAACTGAATGCTCCTCTGCTAAAGCAGAACAGCAATGGCGCACGAGCGTAGCAGCTACAGAACAACTGCTGTTAAAGAGTTTGGCAAGAATTTCATCTGAAATTAGCCAAGGATTAGTTTTATCCGCGCCATCACCTGTATTTAGTGACTCCAAGCTGGCTCAAAGCTTGAAAACAGTTACTTTTACAGCGAAGCCATTTAATCCTTTGGCTCTCATGCCATTTGAAATGCCTGTTGCTGTCCCTGTAGTAGATGAAGTTGCTTATCAAGAAACCATATTACCTTTATTAGAAGCAGATCCGCTCACTGGAGAGCAATTTTGCTTAGTTTTTACAGAAAATTTTAGACTTGTATTGGTTTTAGCAGAATATAAGAACGGTAATAAAAATTTTTGTTTTTCATTTGATTCTGAAGTTGTCGAACAAGTATGGCGAGCATTAGGTGCGAGAGTCATGTTAAGTAATCCTGACTTGTTTGCCGATTTAGAAGAAGTGGTACAGAAATATTATCCAAGCCAACCGGACTACAGGACAGTGATGGAGTTTAGCCGTTTACTGTTAACAAATTTACCAGAATCGCCAGAACAGGTAGAAAGTGTTTCTCCTTCCCCTGTCTCTTCAACTCCTGCTTCTTCTACAAGTTCTCACCGTAGCGATGTAGAATTGCTGCAAGCATTTGCTCATGAAGTTCGTACACCACTGACAACTATTCGGACTACAACTCGTCTGTTATTGAAACAGCGCGATTTACCTCCTAACGTTATTAGACGTTTAGAACTGATCGATCGCGAATGTACCGAACAAATCGATCGCATGGAATTATTGTTCAGAGCAGCAGAACTAGAAACATCTCCTTCTGAAAAATCCAATAATGCTCAGCTTACGGCAATGTCTTTGGATTGCGTCTTGCAGCAAAGTATTCCTCGTTGGCAACAAGCTGCTGACAGAAGAAATTTGACTTTGGATGTTGTTCTACCTCAAGAACTACCAATGGTAGTCAGCAATCCCAATATGTTGGATCGAGTATTGACAGGGTTAATGGAAAACTTTACTCGTAGCTTACCTGCAGGTAGTCATATTCAAGTACAGGTGATTCCAGCAGGAGATCAACTGAAGTTGCAATTATTGCCTTTACCTATGACGGCAAATAACGACAAAGCTTCTACCTCACCATGTACTCCACCAATCCGGAAAGCTCTCGGTCAACTGCTAATGTTCCAACCAGAAACAGGTACTATTAGTTTGAACCTCCATGCAACTAAGCATTTATTTCAAGCTATTGGTGGTAAATTGATTGTCCGCGAACGTCCCCGTCATGGCGAAGTCCTGACCATCTTTCTACCATTGGAAGTTAACAGTCAACAACATCCATCCCGTTCCTCCTGTCAAGCAATGGGAGCAATCAACTGATTGTTTTCAGAAGCAATAGCAAACTGTACTGTAAAAGTAGAACCTTCATATAATTTACTTTTGACAGCAATAGAACCACCGCTACGCCATAGCAATAGTTGTACAATTGTTAAACCTAAACCGACTCCATTAGAATCGTCTATGGCGGCTGAGCGGACTCGGTAAAAGCGTTCAAAAATATTAGAGATTTCAGTTTCGGCAATTCCAATACCAGTGTCGCGAAATTCTAATTGAACGTACTCGTTGTGAACTCGCGCTCTTACCCAAACTTCACCTCCATTAGCAGTAAACTTAATACTGTTGGAAAGTAAGTTAATTGCAATTTGTCTCAACCCACCGCTAACGCAACGAATAGGTGGAAGGTCTGTAGGTACTGTGTAGGCTAACATAATACCTTTTTCTTTAGCTATAGGTTGATAAGTACTTACAACTCCTGGTATGAGTTCTGCAAGACGGACTGGTTCTAGTGGCAATCGCTCTAATTGGCGTTCTAGCTGTACTAAGTCTAAAACACCGCATATTAAGGCATTTTGGCGATCGCATTGGGTATTCAGCATTTGTAAATAACGCTGTCTTTGAGGAGGTTTCAAATTAGGAGAATTTAAAAGCGAGAGAGCCGTTTTCATATGTGTTATTGGTGTACGCAACTCTTGACAAACATGGCTTAAATATTCTTCTTTGAGTTGCGCTGTTTCATCAAGTTTTTGATTGTATTTTTTGACTTTAACTAGACGTTTAGCTGTTATTTGACGATTAATTTTATCTTGATTGTAAATCTGTTTTGTTAAAAGTTGATTGATGAGATTTGGCTCTATAATGGAGGGGTAAATTTCATTGTTAGCAATTAGTGAAGGTGAGTGAGATATTATTGATGATTTTAATCGCTCTAATACTTGTTGAATAACTTTTCCATCGAAAGAAGTTATAGTGGGTAAAAGGAAGCTTTTTCGGCTGTTTGCTTTTCCTACTGTCTGGTTTTTACGTTTTTTTAAAGGTCTATAAACTAAAATTAAACTACAAAAATTAGGTGACAACACCATGACAAAGTATTCTCGTCTCAACCTACTATTGGCTAAACTTTCCACTTGAATATAAGATAAGGATTCACAAAATGTGGAGACACACTCCTCAATATTACTTATCTCTGTATCATCTTTTTTATCTGTCAGTTCAATTGATTTAGATGTGTTGTTAGATGTTTTCTGTTCGTAATAACGTTGGATTTCTGAGTGCCAAATTTTTCCTGGTGGTAGCTTTACCCATAATGTGGCTGTAATCTGCTGTTCAATTAGCAAATCAATTTGTGACCTTACCATTGATAGTAAAGTTCCAAGACTGAGAGACAGTGGTTGGGGCGGTGCTTCTACATTTAAAGCCAACTGATATACAGACAGATCCGGCGGTAAAGAAACATTCATGAGTAAAGCCTTTTAAGGATGAATTGAAGGCAAAAGCAATAAAGTTTACGCTAAAGAAAAAACAATTTTGTCAAGTCTGAATGAAGTATAGAATATTTCCTGCCCTTCATTCTCTGTCTTGATGCCTTATCATCCTTTCTTGTAAAGCATTGCGTGCGTGTTCTCTGTCATCAAAGTGAATTTTTTCCGTTCCCAAAATTTGGTAATCTTCATGACCTTTACCTGCAAGCAGAATTCCATCTCCTAATTCTGCTTGTAAAATAGCAGTCCGGATGGCAGTGGCACGATCGCTGATGACGATTGGGGTCGCTGTTTCTGGAATCCCCGCCAAAATATCCTGTAAAATTTTTTCTGGCTCTTCAGTTCGGGGATTATCTGAGGTCACTATTGGTACGTCAGATAGCTCGGCAGCAATTCTACCCATTTTTGGACGTTTGGTGCGATCGCGATCTCCCCCACATCCAAACACGCAAATCATTTTACCAGGGATAAAGGGACGTGACGCTTTTAACAAGTTCTCTAAACTATCTGGAGTATGGGCATAATCGACAATTACGCTAATGTCCTGCTGAGAACTAATTTGTACCCTCTCCATTCTCCCTGGTACTCCAGGAAACTCAATTATTGCTGATGCTATGAGTTGTAAATCTAATCCTAAGTGTAAACCTGCGCCAACTGCTGCTAACAAATTTTCTAGATTAAATTGACCGACGAGTGGCGAACGAAAAGTCACTTCGCCTTTTGGTGTATGCAGCGTACCGCTTACTCCATTGGGTTCGTAGTTCAGATCGCTCATCCACAAGTTTGCATTGCGATCGCTAACACTATAACTCCAAACCTTTTCTGGACTGAGTGATGCAATTAATCTCTCACCATAGGGATTGTCAGCATTAATGATTGCTCGACCTTTCAGATAATTAGGGCTAAACAATAAGGCTTTTGCAGCAAAGTAATCTTCCATATCATGATGGAAGTCTAAATGGTCTTGGGTCAAATTAGTAAAAACTCCTACCTCAAACTGACAATCCATGACTCGACCTTGTGCTAGAGCATGGGAACTGACTTCCATTACTCCATATTCGTTTCCAGCATCTATGGCAGAGGCTAACTGTTGTTGCAGTTCCACAGCAAAAGGTGTTGTATGAACGGCTGTTTGTAAAAAATTCTGCCAACGAGTATATAGCGTACCCATTAACGCTGTAGGCAAATTAGCTTGATTGAGGAAATGCTCTATGAGGTGTGTCGTTGTGGTTTTACCATTTGTACCTGTAACACCCACAAGTTTGAGTTTTTCTCCGGGACGATCGTAAAAAGTACTGGCTAACTGAGCGCAAGCTTTAATCATGTCTTCAGCAGCGATAACGTAAGCTTCTGCTGTGGGAGGATGCTTTTTGAGAGCTTGGGGTGAAATCACTGCAGCTACAGCACCAGATGCGATCGCGCTTTGCCAAAAATCTCCACCATCAACTCGCGTTCCAGGCATTCCAATAAATAAATCTCCCATACTGCAAGCGTGGGAATTGGTTTTCAAACCCTGGATCTCTTCATCGAGTGCTGGATGGTCAGATGATAGTACAACGCGATCGACTGTTGCTAATAATTCTCTTAGTTTCATTTTATGTACCTCGTTACAAGTTTTATTGGCTTATTCTGTACTATTTTTACTTTTATACAAACACTTGCAGAGTGGTGCTAAAAAAACTGACTTAGCACGTCCAACTAAGATCTACACGAATCATAAATGATTTGTGAAAAAATCTAAGTACTGTAGGGTGGGTATTGTCCACCACATAAAGCTTTTGGTAGGCATTGCCCAATGCCACTTCTCTGGTCGCGCTTAAACCCGCTCACTTCGGGTGGTTCCCCTAGGTGTATTTCAAAAATTAAATAGGAGTCCCATATATATGGATAAGTTGGAAAGCTAAAAAGTGGTAAAATCTCTAAAACGTCTGCTAAATCTGGATTTTAGCGATTTTTTTTAACTTGCGGAAAAAAGTTTGAGAAAAAGGTTGACAAACCCAAAACGGGTTGTTAATCTAGATAAAGTGAGAAGCGACCAAGAGAAGCGCTTTCACAACTGAACCAAGATAAAGCAATAGTTTGAAAGCCAAGCCAATCAAATCCTCGTCAAGAAATTAAGTAGCGGGTGCCAACCCAAAACAAGAAGATAAATAAAGTAGCCAAGAAGTAAAGACATACGATGTAAGTTTTTACAAGACTTTTCAAAACGGAGAGTTTGATCCTGGCTCAGGATGAACGCTGGCGGTATGCTTAACACATGCAAGTCGAACGGTCCTTTAGGGGATAGTGGCGGACGGGTGAGTAACGCGTGAGAATCTGGCTTCAGGTCTGGGACAACAGTGGGAAACGACTGCTAATACCGGATGTGCCTGTGGGTGAAAGATTAATTGCCTGAAGATGAGCTCGCGTCCGATTAGTTAGTTGGTGTGGTAAGAGCGCACCAAGACGGCGATCGGTAGCTGGTCTGAGAGGACGACCAGCCACACTGGGACTGAGACACGGCCCAGACTCCTACGGGAGGCAGCAGTGGGGAATTTTCCGCAATGGGCGAAAGCCTGACGGAGCAATACCGCGTGAGGGAGGAAGGCTCTTGGGTTGTAAACCTCTTTTCTCAAGGAATAATCAGTTGAAGGTACTTGAGGAATCAGCATCGGCTAACTCCGTGCCAGCAGCCGCGGTAATACGGAGGATGCAAGCGTTATCCGGAATGATTGGGCGTAAAGGGTCCGCAGGTGGTCGAACAAGTCTGTTGTTAAAGAATCTGGCTCAACTAGATAAGGGCAATGGAAACTGTAAGACTAGAGTGCAGTAGGGGTAGAGGGAATTCCCAGTGTAGCGGTGAAATGCGTAGAGATTGGGAAGAACACCGGTGGCGAAAGCGCTCTGCTGGACTGCAACTGACACTGAGGGACGAAAGCTAGGGGAGCGAATGGGATTAGATACCCCAGTAGTCC